>NZ_CAXTGZ010000014.1:0-26191 GCF_964243625.1 uncultured Caballeronia sp. | reverse complement strand
TCCACAAGCCGGGCCTCGGATCGTAGTGTGGCCCGCGTCGCGGGCGTGCCAGCCCAAGTGTTCCTGATGCTTCTGCTGGTCGCCATATTTGCATGGATCGTGCGCAAGACCCTGTTCGGCCAGTATTTGCTCGTGACCGGCGGCAATGAACAAGCGGCCTATTTGAGCGGAATTCCCACCACGCGCGTGAAGATGCTCGCGTACACGTTGTGCGCGGCGCTGGCCGGGCTGGCAGGCCTTATCTCGATCTCGGTCAATTCATCTTCCGATGCCAACGTGATCGGCCTTGGTTCCGAGCTCGATGCCATCGCCGCCGTTGCCGTCGGCGGCACGGCGTTGACGGGCGGGAAGGCGTATATCGTCGGGACGCTGATCGGCGCGCTGATCATCCAGTTGCTTCGATACACCCTGCTCGCTCACGGGATTCCCGACGCGGCCGCGCTGGTCGTGAAGGCGGGCATCATCATCGCCGCGGTTTATGTGCAACGGCGCCAGCGCTAGGGGCATCGATATGAAAAAGAACCTTCCCATCCTGTTGGCACTGGCCGCGCTGCTCGTGTTCGGCGTGACCCGCTACGACCACTTTGCATCGGCCTACAACATCACCTCCTTCTGGCGATACAACTCGATGTTCGCGTTGATATCGGTGGGCATGGCGTTTGTGATCATCACGGGCGGCATCGATTTGTCGGTGGGCGCGGTGGCGGCGTTCGCGAGCGTGGTCGCGGCATTGGCAAGTTCGCATGGCGGCGTGGCCGCCGTGCTGGCCGGCGCGGGCGCGGGGCTGGCGGTCGGCGTGTTGAACGGCCTCGTGATCACGCACATGCGGATCCTGCCGTTCATCGTGACGCTCGCAACAAGCCTCGGCGCGCACGGCATGGCGCTGTTGCTGGGCCATAACGATGCGGTATCGATTGCCGCGGCCGCCGATTCCAGTTTCGCCAACTTCGGCCAGGGCGACTTGTTCGGCTTGCCGATACCGGGAATCGTCGCCGCCGTGGCTGCGGTTTTAGGCTGGCTTGCGCTGAGAAGCACGCGCTTCGGACGACACGCGCTGGCGATTGGCGGCAGCGAAGAAGCATCGCGGCTGATGGGTTTGAACGTCGACCGGACACTGGTCGCGGTCTACGCGTTGAGCGGGTTGCTTGCCGGTTTGGCCGGCGCGATCCTGGCCGCTCAATTCGGCGCGGGGCAGCCCAATGAAGGTATCGGCTGGGAGTTGTTCGCGATATCGGCGGTGGTGCTCGGCGGGACCTTGCTTACTGGCGGACAGGGATCGATTGCGATGACCATCGCCGGCGTTGCCTTGCTCGGGCTCGTGTTCAATCTGCTCAACTTCGAGAATGGTCTCGGCTTCATCAGCTTGTCGGCGTATTGGCAATCGGTGATACGCGGCGTGTTCCTGCTGCTGGTGATCGTGCTTCAGGCCAGGGTGCTGAAGAAACGCGTGACGGTGACGAAGCTCGCGCATTGAGATGATTGCGCAAGCTCCGGGTTGGACAATCTGCTAACTTACGATGTCCGACCCCGCCACGAACCGCGCCCATGTTCGACCTTTTCGACGACATCCCTAAGCCGGACATCGACTGGCTGCCTGAGTGGCTGGATGCGGCTGCGGCGTCGGACACCTTGGCCGTGATGGAGCTTCCGGAATTAATCGGACTGCATGTTTTTTGGAACGATGTAGCGCCCGTCGCGGTGCTGAAGCACGAAGCTAGTCCGGCGGACGGGTGAGTCTTTACTTGAGCAGTTGCCGTTCTTGGAAACATTTGTGCTTTTCTTCGACTTCTCAAGGATTTTGAGTGCGGCGTAGCCGTCCACGCCCGCAGGGCCGACGTCAATCGTGCGGCTCGTGCTGTTGAATTCGCCGGAGCACTGACCATCCCACTCGCCGCCGCGTTCTTCGACCGTCAGGCGGTCGAGCACCGGTTTGAGCCGCTGCCCGTCAATAACGTACAGGCTCAGCGATGTCGTGTCGTATGGGTTAACACGCGACGATCCGGAATGGCTGATACGAACACCAAAAGCTCGGTTCTCGGGCATTAATTGATAGCGTGCAGTATCGAGGGAGATTCCGGACAGAAGCATCGCATCGTAGGTAATCGCGGACGTTTGGTAGGAATGCGCAATGATCGAACCGGAACCGCTGTCCGCGACCAGGAGTTCGAGATCGTAAGTGCCTGTGTCGGAATCCGAGCCCTTGGCTGGCAAAGGCAATACGGCAAGTGTTAGCGCAGGATTTGCCGGCCATGGTTTGCAAGTGACGTATTCGCTGTCTAATGCGCGATTGGGGTGAAGTTTCTGCGTCCAGCTTTCGAGAAATTCCTCGCATGCAGCGTTGGCGAGAACAGGAGTAGTCAGCATGCACGCGGCGATAAGAATTCTGGTTTTCATCTGAATTTGTGAGGTCTCGTAGTGTGGAAGACAAAGCACGGGCTTAGATCAAATTGATAATTCGTCTAAACCTCTTTACCAAGTATCAAGGATATCTAACGTATTTATCCAGAACGTAATCGTCAAGATTTGTAGCTACGTCCTTTACCGACGAAATAACGCGTTTTCGATCCCTCGTATTGGAGCTGGTTGCGTTGCATCTTTATAGCGAGCGGGAAAGCACCCGTCGCAGGTTGCAGAAGCAGGTCCAAAACGTTATTGCGTAATCTGCTAAGTTATCGAAACGACCCTGCATTCCAAAGCTGAAACCACGCCATGTTCGACCTTTTCGACGACATCCCTAAGCCGGACATCGACTGGCTGCCTGAGTGGCTGGATGCGGCAGCGGCGTCGGACATCATGGCCGCGCTGCTCGATGAAGTCACGTGGCAGCAGGACATCATGAACACGCCCGGCGGGAAGAAACCCTTTCCGCGCCTCACCGCGTGGCAGGGCGACCCCGGCGCGCTCTATGTTTACTCAGGCATTCGCAACGTTCCGAAACCGTGGACACCGACGGTTTTATCGTTGAAAGAAAAAGCTGAAGCAGTCGCCGAAACCGTGTTCAACAGCGTGTTACTCAATCGCTACCGGACCGGTCAGGACAGCATGGGCTGGCACGCCGATAAAGAACGCGAACTCGGACTGGAACCGGTAATTGCATCGGTAAGTCTTGGCACCACGCGGTCCTTCGAGTTCCGCCACACGAAGACACGCCAGGTGCATCCGCTGCAACTCACGCATGGCAGCCTGCTCGTCATGCGCGGACGCACGCAACTGGACTGGGCGCATCGTGTGCCGAAAGAACCCGAAGCGCGCGGCGAACGCGTCAACCTCACCTTCCGCTACGTCGACGCGACAGCAAGTGCGCGTTCATGATCTTCCTAAGCTAACGCTTCGCCACGAAATCAATCTCCACGAGTGCATCGCGCGCCAATCCCGTTACGCCGATGCACGTCCGCGCCGGCAACGGCTTCGGCTCGAAATAGCTCTTGTAGACGGTGTTCATCGCCGGGTAATCGCGTTTGAATTCGGTCAGGAAAATCCGCACATTGACCACGTTATCCAACGATAACCCCACGCCCTCCAGCACGAGAATCAGGTTATCCATCACCCGGCGCGTCTGCGCTTCGACGCCTTCGGGCAAGGGCTTCGAATCATCGTCGGGATCGGTCGGCATCTGGCCGGTGAGGAACACCCAGCCATCGGCTTCCGCTGCGTGGGAAAAAGGCGCGACCGGCGTGGGGGCGGCATCGACCATCGTAAAGGTAGGTAAGCTCATTGTGTCTCCTTGAAAAAGCACAGCCCGTTACCGTAACGGATCAAAATTCAAGTCGCTTCGCAAGAAGCATTCACAATGCAGGCGTGACCATTTAATCGCAGGCCCGCAATGCTCCCTCTCCCCGTTCTCACCGATGTCGTAATCCGCATGTTCTGGGCGCTTGCGATAGGTTGCATCATCGGCGTGGATCGCGATCTGCACGGCAAACCTACGGGCATGAAGACGCTCGGGCTCGTGTCGCTCGGCGCTTGCCTCACGACCATGGCCGCGATGGGCTTTGCCACGCAAAGTGCAACGATGAGCACCGACGTTTCGCGTGCGATCCAGGGAATTGTGACCGGCATCGGCTTCCTGGGCGCGGGCGTGATCGTGCAAACGCCGGGGCAATACCGGATTCGCGGGCTGACCACGGCGGCATCGATATGGGTGACGGCGGCGGTAGGTATCGTCTGCGGGCTGGGGGTGTGGAGCGTTGCGCTGATCGCAACTGTGATGTTGATCGTGTTGCTGGTCGTTGGACGGAAGGTCGAAAAGGCACTGCACAGACAATGGATAAAAAAGCCGCCTGCCGAACGAGCAGCAAGCTCAGATCTGGAAGACCTCGGTTGACCATCGAACCATACAAAAGCATTACGAATCAACGGCATGCGGCTTGCTTAAAGCAAGCACTAACAGGACGATCCCCATGCCCAAGAAAAAATCCCCCGCCCTTCCCGGCATCAATGATCGTCAGCCGCTGCTCAACGCGCGCCGCAACATGAAGATGGCCGAATCCGCGCACGCCTACGTGCGCGGCAACACGAGCAAGTTCTATGAATGGCTCGACGGCATAGAAGGTCACACGCTTCCCGAGGGTCCGGCCATCTGGATCTGCGGCGATTGCCATACCGGCAATCTCGGGCCGGTTGCCAACACCGACGGCGAGGTCGAGATCCAGATTCGCGATCTCGACCAGACTGTGATCGGCAATCCGGCGCATGACATCGTGCGGCTGGGGTTATCGCTGGCGACGGCTGCGCGGGGTTCCGACCTGCCCGGCGTCACGACCGCACGCATGATCGAAGCGCTCTCGGAAGGCTACGAACACGCGTTCGATGCCACCACCAAGGATCGCCTGATCAAGAACACGAAGCCCGAAGCCGTGCGCGTGATGATGAAGGAAGCTGTGCGGCGAACGTGGCAGCAACTGGCGGTTGAACGTATCGACGATACGGAGCCGAGCATTCCCCTCGGCAAGCGTTTCTGGCCGCTCGATAAAAAAGAGCGCAGCGAGATAGAAGCCCTGTTCGAGCGCCGCGAGATCGCCGACATTGCGACGGCCCTGCGCAAGAACGCCGATGAGGAAAACGTCTCCGTCATCGATGCCGCGTATTGGGTCAAAGGCTGCAGCTCCCTCGGACGCTTGCGGTATGCGGTGTTGCTGGACGTCGATGGTGGCGTGGTGGAAGGCGACGACCTTTGTCTTATCGATATCAAGGAAGGGCTGAAGGCCGCCGCGCCGCGTTACCCCGGTCAGGACATGCCGCGCGATAACGGCGAGCGGATCGTCGAGGGCGCGAGGCATCTGACGCCGGCGCTGGGTGAGCGCATGCGTTCGGCGCGTTTGAATGATCGATCGGTGGTGATTCGTGAATTGTTGCCGCAGGACATGAAGCTTACCGTCGAACAGCTCACGCAAGAGGAAGCGATGAAAGCGGCGCGTTTCCTCGCGATGGTGGTCGGCAAAGCGCACGCGCGGCAGATGGACAAGTCGGGGCGGCGCGCGTGGTTATCCGAGTTGCGGCGAGCGCGGAGCAAGTCGCTGGATGCGCCGTCGTGGCTTTGGAATAGCATCGTGGCGCTGGTGAGCAGTCACGAAGCGGGGTATCTGGAACATTGCCGGCGGTATGCGTTGACGCCGGCTTTGTAACGCCACAACGAAAAAGGCCACTCGGTGTGATCGAGCGGCCTTTTGAATTTTAGTACCCGTGGCGATCATGCCAACGATGCTCACGCCACTCATGATGCCGCCACTCACGGCGACGCCATTCGCGTTCACGCCAGCCATCGTCACGATAACCGCCGTAGCCGCCATACCCGACCACCACAGGCGGAGGCGGCGCCACGTAGACAGGAGCCTGCTGCGCGTAATACCCCGGCACGCCGATTCCCACGTCCACATTGACATGCGCTGAAGCCGCCGCCGATGCCATCAGTACGCCCAACCCCAGTACTGCACCCAGTATCTTCTTGTTCATTTAGTCTCTCCGCGCACTTGTCGTGCTCTTGGTGTATGCAGCCAAGTGTAGGAGCGACGTCTTGATACAGGTGCTACCGGAATGCGATAAAAGTAACCGAGCGTATCTTGAAATTAGAACCCGGCCGCCAACCCATCCCTCCGGCTATCGCTCGCAGCCACATAACCACGCTCGGGTTCGTTGCGATCCAGCTTCCAGATGTACTGGCCTGAACCGAAGTCCATATAAGGATCATCGACCGATTTGATCGTGTGGCCGTACCCTTGCAGCGCCTTCACCGTATTAACGTCGAGCGTCGCTTCGACATCCACCGTGAAATCGCGATTGACCTTCCAGCGCGGTGCATCGCAGGCGGCTTGAGGCTGTTGGCCGTAATCGAGCATTCGCACGATGGACTGCAGATGCCCCTGCGGCTGCATGTCGCCGCCCATCACGCCGAAGCTCATCACCGCTTCTTCCGTGCCGTTCACCTTTTGCGTGAGGAACGCCGGAATGATGGTGTGGAACGGACGCTTGCCGCCTTCGACCACGTTCGCGGATTTCGGGTCCATCGAAAAACCGAAGCCACGATTCTGCATGGCGATACCCGTGTCCGGTACGACCACGCCCGAACCAAAACCCATGTAGTTCGACTGGATGAAACTCACCATCATGCCGCGCTCGTCCGCCACCGACATGTAGATGGTCCCGCCCGCCGGCGGCATGCCGAAGTCGAAATGCCTGGCCTTGTTCGGATCGATGAGCTTCGCGCGCTCGGTGAGATACGCGTCGTCGAGCATTTGCTCGGGCGTGACGTCCATGGAGCGCGGATCGGCGACGTACTGGTAGACATCGGCGAAAGCAAGCTTCATGGCTTCGATCTGCAAATGCTGCGACTCGATTTTATCGACGGTCAGCGCCTTCACGTCGAACTTGTCGAGAATGCCGAGCGCGATCAGCGCCGCGATGCCCTGCCCGTTCGGCGGAATTTCATGCACGGTATATCCGCGATAATCCTTCGAGATCGGCTCGACCCAATCCGCCTTGTAATTGCGCAGATCGTCGGCGGTCATTGCGCCGCCGCCCTGCTTCGCGAACGCCGCGATCTTTTCGGCGATCTCGCCTTCGTAGAACGCGCGCGGACCTTTCTCAGCAATGGTGCGCAGCGTCTTCGCGTGCCCCGGATAACGCATCAGTTCGCTGATTTCAGGCGCGCGGCCGCGTGGCATGAACGTCTCGGCGAAACCGGGATAGTCCTTCAACTCGGGAATGGCGGCCGCCCATTTATAAGCAACGATGCTTGCCACCGCGTGACCACGCTCGGCAATTTCGATAGCCGGTTCCATCAGATCGGCGAACGGCAGCGTGCCGAATTTCGCGTGCAGCGCTTCCCATCCCGCGATCACGCCCGGCACTGTCGCTGCGTCCCAACCACGCTTCGGATTATTCGCGATGCCGTTCTGCTCGCCATACTTGTTCTTGAAGTAATCGACGTTCCACGCCGCCGGCGATACACCCGACGCGTTCAGCCCGTGCAGTTTCTTGCCGTCCCAGACGAGCGCGAACGCGTCGCCGCCCAGACCGCACGATACTGGCTCGACCAGCGTGATCGCTGCTGCGGCGGCGATGGCGGCGTCGACCGCATTGCCGCCCTTCCACAACATGCGCAAGCCCGCTTGCGCAGCAAGCGGATGCGAAGTGGACACGATATTGCGCGCGAACACCGGCAAGCGCGGTGTCGGATAGGGGTTCTGCCAGTTAAAGCGGGTCATGGGAAACTCGTCTCTTTGATTAATGAAGGTGTTGCGGTTCAACAGTGTTCAAAGCTCGCGCGGATCGAGCGCGTCGCGCAGTCCGTCGCCGAGAAGATTGAAGCCGAGGACCGCGAGAAAGATCGCAATGCCCGGGAAAATCGACATCCAGGGCGCCTGGCTCACGAAGTCCTTCGCGGTGTTCAGCATCGATCCCCACGAAGGCGCCGGCGGCAATTGCCCAAGCCCGAGGAACGACAGGCTGGCTTCGGCAATGATCGCCATGGCGACGGTGAGACTCGCCTGCACGATGATCGGCGGCAGGACGTTCGGCAAGATGTATCGGACGATGATGCGGAAATGCCCGAGCCCGATTGCACGCGCGCCTTCCACATAATCCTCCGCTTTGACGCTGATTGCCTGGCCACGTGTCAGGCGCACGAAGCGCGGCATGGCCGAGACACCAATGGCGATCATCGCGTTGGTGAGGCTTGGGCCAAGGAACGCCGCCAGCGCAATGGCGAGGATCAGGAACGGGATGGACAGCAGGGCATCGGTAAAGCGGGAGATGACGCCATCGACGAACCGGCCGAAGTAGCCCGCGAGCAATCCCAGCGGCACGCCGATCACAACGGCGATTCCCACCGATACCACGCCCGCCAGCAACGAAGCCCGCGCGCCCCAGAGCAAACGCGTGAGGACGTCGCGGCCGAGTTCGTCGGTTCCGAACCAGTGACTCGCCGAGGGTGCCTGCCGAACCGTCATGAAACTCGCCTGAATGGGATCGTAGGGCGAGAGCCACGGCGCGAACACCGCAACGAGAATCACGAGCAGCACGATCGCCGCGCCCGCAACGGCCGCGCGATTGCGCATGAAGCGGCCGAGCGCGCGGTTGCGCTTACGCGGCAAGGCAGTTTCCACGATAGTCGCCATCAGCTTCTCCTCAAGCGCGGATTGAGGAGGATGTAAAGAACATCCGCGAACAGATTCACCACGATAAACCCGACCGCCGTGACCAGCACCACGCCCTGGACCACGGCGTAATCACGATTGAAAACTGCATCGACAACCAGCTTGCCGAAGCCCGGAATGGTGAATACTTGCTCGGTCAGCACGGCGCCCGCGAGCAACTCGCCGAACAGCAACGCAAGCACCGTGACGATGGGAATCAACGCGTTGCGAAAGCCGTGCTTCACGACCACCGTGCCTTTCAACAACCCCTTCGCACGCGCCGTACGAATGTAATCGCTGCGCAAGACGCTGAGCATTGCGCTGCGCGTATGCCGCATCAACTGCGCGCCGAGCGCCGCGCCGAGCACGAACGCGGGCATCAACATGGTCTTGATGCTCAGCCAGAAGTCCTCGACAGGCGACACGTATCCCGACGACGGCAACAACTGCCATTTCACCGACACCACAAAAATCAAAATGATCCCGAGCCAGAAATTCGGTATCGACATGCCGGTGAGCGCGAGAATATTCGCGCCGTAGTCGAGCGCCTTGCCCTTGTTCGCCGCCGATAAAACCCCGAGCGGAATGCCGATCCCGATTGCGATGATCATCGCCATGACGGCGAGCTGCAGCGTCACCGGCAACTTCTGCGCGATGAGCTTTGTCACGGGAACATCGGTACGCAACGACGCGCCCAGATCACCATGAAAGATGTCCCGTACCCAAAGCGCGTATTGCACGGGCACGGGTTCATCGAGGTGATACTTGAGGCGCAACGTTGCGATGACTTGCGGATTCTGGTCTTCGCCGGCCATCGCCAGAACCGGATCGCCGGGAAGCATTTTTTGCAGGCCGAAGATCATCATCGACACCAGGATCAGTGTCGGGATCGCGACGAGCGCACGGTTGGCGATGATTCGCAACATGAACGGTTTATCCCTTGATGCTTACGCCGCGCAGACGAATCAAGCCGTCAGGGTAAGGCGTGAAGCCCTGCACCTTCTTCGACATTGCGTACGGCCACGGCTGTGCGTAGAGATAGATGATCGGATCTTCGTCGGCCAGGATCTTTTGCGCGGCATCGTAGGCCGTCTTGCGATCGGCGACGGTCGACTTCACGCGGGCATCGTCGAGCAGCTTGTCGACGTCGGGATTGCAATAACGCCCGTAGTTCAGATTGCCCTTGCAGGTCACGAACTGATGCAGGTTGCCATCCGGGTCCGTGCGGCCCGACCAGCCGAGATAGAGCAATTCGAAGTCGCCCTTGGTCGATGCGTTGAGCGCCGCGGCGTAATCGGTCGGACGCAATTTCAGGTTGATGCCGGCCTCGGACAACATGGCTTGAAGCATCTGCGCCATCTGGTTGGATACGGTGTTATTGCCGAACGTCAGCTCCACGTCGAGCTTCTCGAAACCCGCCGCCTTGAGCAACGCTTTCGCCTTCGGGATATCGCGTTTGGTGGTCTTCAGCGATGCATCGAAGTACGGGCTGTTCTTCGGGATCGCCTGATTGATCGGCGCGAAGATGCCGCCGCCGATGACCTGATTGATCGCATCGCGGTCGATTGCCAATTCGAACGCCTCGCGCACACGCTTGTCCTTGAACGCCTTCGGGGCACGCGCGCCGTTCGATACGTTGAACGTAAGGTCGTAGAAGCCTAAGCCGCTCATCGAAATGAAGTTGAGGTTCTTGTCGCTTTTCACCGATGCCACGTCGGAAGGCGCAAGACGTTCGAGCATATCGAGCGAACCGGAACGCAGGTTCGCAAGACGCACGGTGCTGTCCGGAATCGGCTGGAAGATGACCTTCTGGATCGGGTATTTGTCAGCGTCCCAGTAGCCCGCGAATTTCTCGAGCACGACGCGGTCGTTCTGCACGCGCTGCACGAACTTGTACGGGCCCGAGCAGACCGGATGCGTGGACACGCCGGCGTCGTCGGTCAGCGTCTTCGGCGCGAGCATCATGCCGGCGCGATCGGTGAGCGTGGCGAGCAGCGCGGCGTCAGGCGCTTTCAAAACGATGGCGACGGTGTTTGCATCGACAACATCCACATGATCGATCGATGCCAGCTCGCTTTTGCGATTGCTCGCCGGCATGGAGCGCGAACGGTCGAGGTTCGCCTTCACGGCGGCGGCGTTGAACGGTTCGTCGTCGTGGAACTTGACGCCCTGCCGCAACTTGAACGTGAGTGTCTTGTTGTCGGCGCTCATGCTCCACGAGGTGGCGAGCATCGGCACGATCTTCAGATCCGGGCCAATATCCACCAGCGAATTGCACAGCGAACTGAACACGATCCGGTCGACCACCTGGCTGCTTCGCGCCGGATCGAGCGTGCCGATATCGTCCTGCAGACCAATACGAATAGTCGAGCTTGTCTGAGCCATCGCAGCACTTGTGCTTGCCGCAAGCGTCGCGGCCAAAAGAAGTTTGCGCATCTGGAATTCCCCGTTTTTATCGTGTATTCGAATGTTCTTTGAGCGCGCCATCTACAGCCGTCTGACGCTGCCGATACACCGCGAGCCGCTCGGTCAGCTTCGGACTCACGATGGAAACAAGCGGCGCGCCACCGCCCGCGTTCTGGATCTCGCGCCAGAAGTGGCAGGCCACGCGATGCCCGTCCGGCCGAGTTTCGTTGACCGGCTGTTCGTCGGCGCAACGTGCTTTTGCATGCGGGCAGCGCGGATGAAAACGGCAACCGGAAGGCGGAGAAGTCGGGCTCGGCAAGTCACCCGTGAGCGATGCCTTGCTACGGCGCTGACGCGGACTGCTCGCCGGGATCGCCTGCAATAATGCTTGTGTGTAGGGGTGCAAGGGTTGATCGAAGAGATCGTCGACGTCCGCCATCTCCACGATCTCACCCAGATACATCACCGCGACGCGGTCGCTCATATGGCGGATCACCGCGAGATCGTGCGCGATCATGATCAGCGTGAGGCCGAGTTCCTGCTTCAGCGACTCGAGCAGGTTGATCACTTGCGCCTGCACGGAGACGTCGAGCGCGGACACGGGTTCGTCGCCCACGATCAATTTCGGCTCGCCAGCGAGCGCGCGAGCAATGCCAATCCGCTGGCGCTGGCCGCCCGAAAATTCATGCGGATAGCGCTCGGCATAACCCGGTTGCAGACCGACCGTACGCAGCAACTCGGCGACGCGTTCCTGCAGCGCCGCGCTTTTCGCGAGGCCATGCAACGCAATCGGCTCGCCGATGATCTGGCCCACCGTCATGCCCGGATTCAGCGATGCAAACGGGTCCTGGAAGATGATCTGCATCTCGCGGCGCAGACGCCGCATTGGCTCGGTGCCAAGATGCGTGATGTCCTTGCCCTGATACATCACGCGTCCTTCGGTGCTGTTTATCAGGCGCAGCAACAGGCGCCCGAGCGTCGACTTTCCGCAACCCGATTCACCGACGATGGCAAACGTCTCGCCCTGCTGCACGGAAAACGAGACGCCGTTCACGGCGTAGACGGTCGGCGCGCGCGTGAACATGCTGCGCGTGCCGCCAAAGTGCTTGGTGAGTTCCTGTGCTTCGATGATCGGCGGGTTCATGCGGCGGCCTCGTCATACAAGGCGACGGTCTCGACCGGCGCGACCCAGCACGCCACGCGATGCGAACCGTCGATCGTCTTGTCGGGCGGCGCCTGATCGATACACCGCTGCTCCACAAACGGACAGCGCGGCGCGAAGCGGCACCCCTTCGGCATCTGTTCGGGCGACGGCACCGAGCCGCGAATCGTCGCCAACGCCCCTTCGCGTTTTCCCACCGATGGAATCGCGCCCATCAAACCGATCGTGTACGGATGCTGCGGGTCATCGAAGATCTCATCCACCGATCCGTACTCCACGATCCGCCCCGCGTACATCACGGCGACGTGGTCCGCGACTTCCGCGACCACGCCGAGGTCGTGCGTGATCAGGACCATCGCCGTGCCGGTTTCGGCCTGCAGGTTGCGCACCAGCAAGAGAACCTGCGCCTGGATGGTGACGTCGAGTGCGGTCGTGGGTTCATCGGCGATCAGCAGTTGCGGGCGATTGGCGAGCGCCATCGCGATCATCACCCGCTGACGCATGCCGCCCGAGAGTTCGTGCGGATAAGCGTCGAGCCGTTTTTCAGGCGCGGGAATGCGCACGAGGCGCAGCATTTCCAGCGCTTCCTTGCGCGCCGCCGCACCCTTCAATCCACGATGCCTTTGCACGCACTCCGCAATCTGATGCCCGATGGTGAACGCCGGATTGAGCGATGTCATCGGCTCCTGGAAGATCATGGACATGCGGTTGCCGCGGATATCGGCGAGTTCGCGTTCGGTGAGCTTGAAAAGATCGCGGCCGTCGAACAGCGCTTTTCCCGCGACGATATTCGCCGGCGGGCTCGGCAGCAAACCCATCATGGCCAGCGACGTGACGCTTTTCCCGCAACCCGATTCCCCGACGATGCACAGCGTCTCGCCCGCGTTCACCGAGAACGACACATCTTCAACGAGATTCGGCACATTCACAGCGCGCGAGAATTTCAGCGAGAAACCGCTGACTTCGAGTACGGGAGTTTTCGTGGGCTGATTGAGAAGCGGCTGATTCGACGTCGACAAATTTCAATACTCCGCTGCACGACAAAAGGGGATGCTCTTCATCAAACTTTCATCATCATTATGTCGGGCGCGATGCATCAGGAAATATTAAACTTTCTTTTCGACACTTAAAATTAACTTGAGTAACGCCGATGCCCACTATCCGGATGCTGAAGACCTTTCGCGCGGTCGCTCGGACTGGCTCTTTTGCCGCCGCCGCCGACAAGGTGGCGCTCACGCAGGCGGCTGTCAGCCTGCAGATGCGCGGTCTGGAACACGCGCTCGGGCGGCAGCTCTTCGATCGCAGCGCGAGGCAGGTCGTGCTCAGCCGCCAGGGCCGCGAAATCCGATCGAAGGTCGAGCAGATCCTCGATCTGCTCGACGAACTTGAAGCCACACCCGCGGATTCCATGCAGGGACCGGTCGCGATTGGCGCGGTGGTATCGGTGATCGGCGCATTGTCCTTGGGCGTGGCGCAACTGAAGACCGCGCACCCAGGGCTCGATGTGAGGTTGTTATCGGCGCGGTCGGACGAACTCACGGTGATGGTCGAGCAAGGTGAAGTCGATATCGCCGCCGTGGTGGCGCGGCCCGACCAGACGCTGCCCGACACGCTGAAATGGACGCCGCTTTACACGGAGAGGCTGATGCTGATCGTCAGCCGCGAAATCACCGATACCGATCCGCAGCGCATCCTGGCGTCGAACGGGTTCTTGCGGTTCGACCGGCGCGTGCGCACCGGCGTGGTCGTGGATCAGGCGCTTACGGCGCTTGGGCTGGAGGTGAAGGAGTATCTGGAGCTGAACTCCATCGAAACGATCGCGGCGCTGGTCAGGAAGAACGTTGGGGTGACGGTATTGCCGGAGCTGCATCGCGCGGGATGGCAGGCAGACCCGTCGCTGCGGCTGATTCCGATTGCGCACCCGCCGATCCTGCGTACTGTCG
Organism: uncultured Caballeronia sp.; assembly: GCF_964243625.1. NCBI lineage: Bacteria > Pseudomonadati > Pseudomonadota > Betaproteobacteria > Burkholderiales > Burkholderiaceae > Caballeronia > uncultured Caballeronia sp. Next base: position 12,047 of record NZ_CAXTGZ010000014.1, on the reverse strand, counting down.
GAATGATCGAGAGGGCGTCGTACGGCCGCAGCGGGATAACGGCGGCGATTATCGAGACGCTCCACGGCTAGATTTGTAGGCGTATCCCGTCATCTCATTATTCGTCTATCCCGAAAACTGATTTGCGCCTATCGAATACAATAAACCGATAGTAAGGGTATACACTGCATTTCATCGACGCAGTGAGCAGAACAAACCAGCCACTGCGCCCCTTACAACGAAATATCGGAGCGCATCATGAAAAAAAACCTTATCGCCACGTTGTTGATCGCCACTTCCGCAGCCCTGGCTGCACCCGCATTCGCAAGCAGCGGCTACGGCCCGGCACCGTCGTATAACCCGACGGTCGGCGCACCCGCCTCGCAGCGCGGCCAAAGCGCACAAACCGTTGCCGCTGAAAACGCACAATCGGCCGCTGATGCCAAGTCGTACGGTGGCGTGCAGGACACGCAATCGCAATCGGGCAGCCGAGTTCGTGCGAACCCTACGCAGTCGCTGTACTCGCATAACTAAGCTCGATGAAATTGCGTGATATCGCGATCGTCAGCGTGACCCACATCCGCGACTAACGCAAAACGTAGGAAGCGGTAACGCGGATGCCGGATGGACTACAAGTTCATCCGGCGTCGGCTTTTTCATTGCAGGAAAAGATTGGGTAAGGCGTGCACGGCGCCGCGAGCGCGGCTTAATGTTGCCTTAAGGATCGCCGCTTACAGTAGCCACATGACCCCCCTGTTGTACCCCTCTTAGGCCGCCTAGCGGCCTTCTTTTTTGAGTCCGCAAAAAATGAAAACGCTTTGGCGATTGTGCGTGGTGGCGGGTTGTCTTATCGGCGGCGTGGGTGTTGCGGTCGGGCTCTTCTCGCTGATCCTGCACATTGCCTGAGCGTCACGCGTCTCTCATCTGCGCGTTCATGTTGAACGCCAGTTTCGTTGGTTGCCATTCCCTGGTCGTTGCATTCGGCAGCGGCTTCTGAAAACTTCCCATCAGCGCGTTCCATTCGGTCACTCGCGGATGAGCATCGGGACCGGCGACGAGTTTGCCGAAACTGAAATCCGGCTCCGTTTCAATCAGCATCACAAGCCGCGTGTCGCGCCGCCAGATCGTCATATCGACAATCCCGGACGCCTTCAACGCGTCCAGCACTTCGGGCCAGACAGCTTCGTGATAAGCATCGTATTGCGCGATGACCGCAGGGTCATCGCGCAGATCGAGCATCAGGCAATGGCGTGTAATGGACGCGCTCATCTTCAGGCGGCCGCGCGGGCATCCACACGAACATGCGTGCGTTGCGTCCCCTGAATGGCGTCCCAATCCCAATCGATACCAATGCCCGGCTCCATCGGCGCGACCGCGTACCCCTGTTCGATCCGAACCTGCTTGCCCGTCAACGAATCTAGTTGCGGAATATATTCAAGCCACGTGGCGTTCGGCACCGCCGCGCACAAGCTCACGTGCAACTCCATCAGGAAATGCGGACAGATCGACACGTTCATGGTTTCCGCGAGATGCGCCACTTTGAGCCACGGCGTGATCCCGCCGATGCGCGCCACGTCCGCCTGCACGATCGAGCAGGCATCCGCTTTCAGATAGTCGCCGAACTGCCCCGGGTGATACATCGATTCGCCAACCGCAATCGGCGTTGAACTTGCCGCGTTCAGACGCTGATGCGCGGCGATGTTTTCAGCGGGCATCGGTTCTTCGAGCCACGCAAGACGCAGCGGCTCGAAAGCATTCGCGCGACGGATGGCTTCGGACAGCGTGAAACCCTGGTTCGCATCGACCATGATTTCGAAATCATCGCCCATGGCTTCGCGCACGGCGGTCAGCCGGCGCATGTCCTCGGCCAGATGCGGCCGGCCGACCTTGATCTTCGCGCCGTGAAAACCGGCGTCGCGTGCCTGGAGGGTCTGATCGACGAGTTCCTTCGCCGATAAATGCAGCCAGCCGCCCTCGGTCGAATACGTGCGGGTACGCGGTTTCGCGCCGCCCGCGGCTATCCACAACGGCACGTTCGCCACGCGCGTGTTGCGGTCCCACAGCGCGGTGTCGATAGCGGCGAGCGCCAGGCTCGTAATCGCGCCGACGGCCGTTGCGTGCGTATGAAAAAACAGGTCACGCCAGATTGCTTCGTATTCCGATGGATTTCTTCCGATGAGTTGCGGCACGAGATGGTCGTGCAGCAACGCGACGATCGACGACCCGCCCGTGCCGATGGTGTATGTATAACCCGTGCCCGTGCTGCCATCGCTGCAATGGATCGTGACGAGCACGGTTTCCTGGACCACGAACGACTGGATCGCGTCCGTGCGTTTGACCTTGGGTTGAAGATCGACCTGACGGATGTCGACGGTATCGATAGTTGCCATTTCCTGTTTCCTCTAAAGCCTGGGTTCAACCGATTCGGTCAGCCTTTGACGCCGCCGAGCGTCAGCCCCGCGATCAAATGTTTCTGCACAATGAAGGTCAGCACGATTGCCGGAATGATGATGATCACCGCCATCGCGCACATGCCGGCCCAATCGACCGAAAATTGCGCGGTGAAATCCATGAGCCCGACTGGAAGCGTTTTTGTATCGGGGCTTCGGCATAACTGCGTGGCGAGCGCGAACTCGTTCCAGCTCGTGAGAAACGCAAAGATCCCCGCCGATGCAATGCCGCTTTTTGCGAGCGGCAACTCGATGCGCCAGAAGGCTTGCCAGCGATTGCAGCCATCGATCTGCGCGGCTTGAGACAGCTCGATCGGCACTTCACGAAAGAAGCCGTCGATAAGCCAGACGGTGAACGGCACGTTCATCGCGAGATAAACCAGGATCACGCCAATGCGTGTGTCCAGCAAACCTGTCCATGCCCATAGCATGAAGATGGGCAACGACAAAGCAATGCCCGGAATGGCGCGCGTCAGCATGAGCGTGACGAACATGACCTTCTTGTGCTTGAAGTCGAAACGCGCGAACGCATAGCCGCCGAGTACACCGACGGCGAGCGCTGCGACCGTGCTCACGCACGAGATGATCACGGAATTGACGAAGTACTGGCTGATGGGCAGCGACGCCATTTGACCGTAACCAAACATGCTCTTGAAGTTGTCGAGCGTGTAGCTCGAACCCGCGAACGGCGACTGATTGGAAAGAATCGCCACGTTCGATCTGAATGCATTAAGCACCACCCAAAGCCCCGGCAGACAGATGACGGCCATGACGATGAACACGCCAAACCACATTGCCGACTTGCGCATGAATGCGCCCTTGATTGCCATATCGCTCATAGTGTCAGGCAGGCCCCATGTGTTTGCGCGCACCGCTCAGCTTGCGGAAAAAGTACAGCGTGAAGAGGATCGACACGAGCACCGATACATACGCAATCGCGTTTGCGTAACCCATGCGTGAATCGTCGTAAGCAATTCGGCCGACCATCGTCCAGAGCAACTCGGTGCGTCCGCCTGGGCCGCCGTTGGTCATGATGCGAACGATGTCGTAAGCGCGGCCGACATCGAGTGAACGAATCGTCATCGATATATAAATGAACGGCATCAGGTAAGGCAGCGTCACATAGCGGAAGGTCTGCCATGACGTGCAGCCATCCACCTTCGATGCTTCTATGGGGTCCTTCGGCAACGCCATCAAACCCGCGAGCAGGATCACGGCGAAGATCGGCGTGGAGTTCCAGACCTCCGCCGCAATCAAAGATGCAAGCGCCGAGTTTGCATCGACCAGGAAAGGGAATGCCGACTTAGCGCCAAACAACGTCTGCATGAGGTTGTTCACAATGCCCGTGCTGTCGTTGAGCATGAACTTGAACTGGAAGCCAACTAGCACGGGCGAAAACATCATCGGAAACATCATCACCGTGCGCAACGCGCGCTGCCCTTTCGTCACTTGATTGAGCAACAGCGCAACGCCGAGACCGAGCAGGAGTTCCAGATTCAACGCGACGGTGAGGAACAAGATGGTGCGTCCGAACGCGGCCCAGAAGTCCCCGTTCGCAAACGCGCGTTCGTAGTTGCGCCAGCCAATCCAGTGCGACAGCGTGTCGGGATCGGTCAGGCGATACGCCGTAAAACTCGTATAAAACGAGAACAGCAGCGGCAGCACGACCACCAGTCCGACCGCGAGGAACGCGGGCAGAAGCAGCTTGATCGGCAGCGGAATGCGCCAGCGCGGTGTTGCCAGAGCGGGTTCGCCGCCGATCGAATAAGGCGTGTTGGATTGCATCGAAAGCCTGATGATGTTTGGTCGAGCGTTACTGGTCCGCCGCGTCCTGCATGATGTCGGCGACTTTCTTCGCGGCTTTGTCGAGCGCTTGCTGCGAGGTTTCATCGCCGATGATCGCCTTCTGCAATTCCGGCCACAATGCGTTGGAAATTTCGTTCCATTGCGCAATGCGCGGCGGCGTGAACGAGTCTTCCTTCGCGGCCTGGCTGAACGTCGCCACCGCGTCCGCCATGAAGTGATCGTCCTTGGCCTTGAACTCCTGCACGATGGCCTGCTGCGCATCCACGCGCGAAGGAATGGAGCCGAGCCGCGCCTCCACGAGTTGCGAATCCTTGCTCGTCAGGAACTGGATAAAACTCGCTGCAACATCAGGCCGTGCGCACACTTTGGTGATCGAAAAGCTGTGCGAGCCCGACCAACCCGGACGCTTGTTCGCAGCACCCAACGGCGCACGAACCACGCCCACATTTCCAGCGAGCTTCGACGTCTTCGGGTCGTTATAGAACGATGCGAATCCCGGCCAGTCGAGATCGAGCGCGACCTTGCCCGATGCAAAGTTGTTACCGAGATCGTCCCAGACGTAGCTCGGAACGCCCTTCGGAACCACGCCGGTTTTGTACAGGTTCACGAACCAGTCGAGGGTCTTCACGCCAGCCGGCGAGTTGAATGTCGGCTTCATTTTTGCATCGAATAGCTGACCGCCGTTGGCAACCAGCAATGAATAGAACGTGCCTGTCAGCGCTTCGTCCTTACCCGGGAATTGCGTGCCATAGAAGCTCGGCGCCTTGGTGAAGAAGGTCGCTTGCTGCGTGAACTCGGCAAAGTTTTTTGGCGGCGCCAGGTCCTGCCCGAACTTCTTCTTGTATGCATCGCGATTGGCGGGATCGGCGTATGCAGTCTTGTTGTAGTAAAGCGCTTCAATGTCCGTTGATCGCGGGATCTGTACGAGCTGGCCCTTGACTTCGGACTGCTTCAGCAACGCGGGCGCAAACGCCGAAAGATAGGTTGCCGGGAACAGGCCCTTGAGGTCACGAAAGATGGGATATTGCGCGGAGAAGTTCGTATGATTCGACGACACGCAATAGTCGATATGTTGCGAAGCGATGTCCTGCTTCAATTCACGATCCAGCTCGAAGTGACTCTTGCGCGAGATGATCTCCACCTTCGCGCCGGTCTCTTTTTCCCACAACGGAATGCGTGTATAAAGCGCTTCGTATTGCACGCCGCCGATCAGCTTCACGCGTAGCGTATAGCCTTTGTATTCGTTATCGGCGCGTGCTCCGGTCGTGGCGACCAGTCCCGCCAAAGCCAGCATGGATACGGCGATCTTCACTGCGGTTTTCATCGAATCCTGGCGCATGATGCATCTCCTTTGTTATATGTCTTCGCTTGGTTCTCAACGCAGCCTGCGGCTGGTGTCGGTATCGAAGATCAGGGTGTTGTCGAGTTCCGCGGCCAGCCGGACGTTCTGTGCGGGCTTGAGCGGCAGGCGTCCGTTCACGATCACGCAGCAACGTTGTCCCGCGACGGTGCCGAACAATTCAGTCGATGCACCCGTCGGTTCCACCACGTCCACATCGAATGGAAGGCCGCCGGCATCCGCCACCAGAAGATGCTCGGGACGCACGCCGACCGTTACGTCCTGTCCATCGCGAGCGTTGACGACCGGCACTTGCAACGAAAAATCACCGATACGTACGCGCGCTCCGCCGCCTTGCAGTTCGTATTTGCCTGTGAAGAAGTTCATGGAAGGCGACCCGATGAAACTCGCCACGAACAGGTTGTCCGGGTCATCGTAGAGTTCGAGCGGCGCGCCGATCTGCTCGATCACGCCGCCATTCAACACCACGATGCGATCCGCCATGGTCATTGCCTCGATCTGGTCGTGCGTCACGTAGACCGTCGTTGCGCGCAGACGTTGATGCAGCGCCTTGATCTCCGCGCGCATTTGCACGCGCAGCTTGGCGTCGAGATTGGACAGGGGTTCATCGAAGAGAAACACCTTCGGGTCGCGGACGATTGCGCGCCCCATTGCCACCCGTTGACGCTGGCCGCCCGACAAATGCCGCGGATAACGGCCGAGCAAGTCCTGAAGCCCAAGAATGGTCGCGGCCTGATTGGCGCGCGCCGCGATTTCATCGGGCTTCAGATCACGCAACTTCAGCGCAAACGTGAGGTTCTCCAGCACGCTCATATGCGGATACAGCGCGTAGTTCTGGAACACCATCGCGATGTCGCGATCCTTCGGCGGCAGGTCGTTGACCACGCGTCCGTCAATAAGAATCCGGCCCTGCGTCACGCCTTCCAGTCCGGCGAGCGCGCGCAGCAATGTCGACTTGCCGCAACCGCTTGGTCCTACAAGCACGAGGAACTCGCCGTCCTTGACCGTCAGGTCGATCTGCTTCAACACCTGCACGGCGCCGAACGATTTCTGCACCTGCTTGAATGCTACTTCAGCCATCAGCGTTACCTCGTTTGTCGACCGGCGTCAGCATGTCCGCGCATCTCGCAGACTCGTTTTCCACCGATGCAAATCATTTTAAAGATAAAACGGTCTTTCATAGATGAATTTACGTCGGTGTTTTCCCGAGGATCGCATGCGCGCGTTTTCGGCCGGAGATGCCGCTTTTCCCGGTCTACAATCACGCCACGCAGGTACGCACAACTTTGGAGGGATCTTGGACAACACGCGATATTCGGCGCCGGCGCTCGAGAAGGGGCTGGACATCATCGAATTGCTGGCGGGTCATCCGGAGGGGTTGTCGCTGGCGGATCTCGGCAAGACGCTCGGGCGCACTACAGCGGAAATCTTTCGCATGGTCGTGACGCTGGAAGCGCGCGGATATCTCCTCGCGATAGGCGATCGATACGTGTTGTCGCTCTTGCTCTTCCAGCTCGCGCATAGACATCAGCCGGTTCGATCGCTCGTGACTACCGCGCTGCCCTTGATGACGCAACTCGCCAACGACGTGCGGCAGTCGTTCCATCTATGCGTGTATCAGGACGGCCGCGTGTTGATTGTCGCGGGCGTGGAAAGCCCGGAACGTTTTGGATTTTCGTTGAAGGTGGGCACGTTGATCGGCATGACCGATACCGCTTCGGGTCAGGTCCTCATGGCGTTCCAGGAGGAGCTTGAAAGAAAGCGCATGTTGAAGCTCCACGTTCCGGTAGACGGTGAACTTCCCGTCGATGCAAAGCAGCTCGCCGCCGATCTCGCGCGAATCCGCGAACGCGGACACGCTCGCATGCCGAGCCGGCAAGTCAGGGGCGTGAAGAATCTTGCCTACCCGGTGTTCGGACGAACCGGTCACGCGATTGCCACGTTGACGACGCCGTTTATAGAACGGATCGATAATGCGCCCGTACCCGCCATGAACGAAGTCGGCGAACGGATGAAAGCCGCAGCGCAAACGCTGACCGAATTGATGGGATTGAATGTGTATTGGGAACCGGGCGCGAGCGGCAACTGAGATTTACATTGCATATTTAAGCAAACTCGAGCGTTCATGAGCAGCGCCGCCGACGACAGGACGTCTCGCCACGTCCAGCCGCCGGCACACGCCACCTCTCCCCTCGGATTTGCTGCTCCCCGATACTCCGATGCTTTCCTGAGCTGATGTCAGTTTGTCCCCGTCGCATCGTTGACTGTATTTAGCCACGCGCGTGCAGTTGGCGCATCCCCACATATGTATGGATAGGAATGGAGCCAGCCATGACAACCCGCCTTCCCGAGTTCGATCCAGCCCTCGCGACCGACGAGCAAAAAGCCGTGCTCGATGAAATCCTTTCCGGTCCTCGCGGCAATCTCAATGGTCCGTTTCTCGGCTGGATCCATAGTCCGGAGCTGGCGCAGCACGCTCAACGCCTCGGCGCGTTCTGCCGATACAAAACGGGCTTGCCGCTTCGGCTTTCAGAGCTTGCCATTCTGGTTACCGCGGCGCGCTGGCGGTCTCAGGCAGAGTGGTACATTCATTATCCGATCGCGCTCGAAGCGGGTCTTCCGGCCGCGATCGCCGATGCCATCCACGACAACCGGCCGCCCGTTTTCGAAGACGCGGACGACGCCCTGATCTTCGATTTCGCCACGCAGCTCTTCGAAACAAAGCGCGTCACGGACGCGACCTTCGATCAGGTGGTCGCGCGCTTCGGGCACGTAACCGTGATCAACCTCGTCGGCTTGCTCGGCTACTATGCGCTCGTTGCAATGACGCTGAACACCTTCGGCATGCGCGCGCAAGGACAAACCACGTTTCCGTTTCCCGAGTAACTCAAATACTCAAGACCGCACCATCGACGAATCCATCTCACCGAACTCAAGCGGCAATGGTTCGACGGGATAGCCGCGCCGAACCCATTCGTCGAGCCCGCCGTACAACGCCCGGACATTCACGAAACCCTTCGCGCGCAAGCGGCGGCAGACTCTGCGGGCGGTGACATCGTTGGAATGGGAACAGTACACAACAATCGCGCTTGCCCGAAGCGATCTGTCGATGGTTCCGGGCGAGTCCGGATCGAGCAATCTCGCGCCCGGAATCCGCACGCTCTGCTCGTCGCGATCGGCGTGCTTGCGTGCATCGATGATCAAGGGCGGCGAAGCCGATTTCATCATGCCATCCAGCTTGCGCGCCGTAACGACTCTGCGGCGCAGCCAACGCCTGATGCGCCAGCGCAGCACGAACCGATAGATCAAGTAGAGAAGCGCCGCCGCTGCGAGGACGTCGAGAATAGACGCGCCGTATGGCCGCAACACCATCAGCAGCATGGCAAGTTGCTGCTCGAAAAGCGCGCCGCCCAGCAACCAGAATGAAGCCCATACGATCGTGCCGACCGCATCCCATGCAACGAACCTGACCGGCGAAATCACGGTCGTGCCCATCAGCGGCGGTGTAATGAGCGCGAGTCCCGGAACGAACTTCGCCACGGCGACGATAGCAATGCCAAAACGCTCGAACAGGCTGCGTGTGGTGCGGATGCTTGCATCGACGGAAAGCGAGCGGCGCGCGAAAAAATCCGTGAGACGCGCGCCGTAGATCCGCCCCGCCGAGAACCACGCGAAATCGCCGATCAACGCCGCCACCACGGCCGCGAGCAACACGTGCGAAAACGCGAGAAGACCGGCCGCGATCGCAGAACCCGCAAACAGAAGCACCGGGATGATCGGCAATGGCACGCCAAGCCGCGTCACGAGCACGTTGACGAAGACCACGGCGCTGCCCCAGGTGGTGATCGCCGACGGTGGAATCTGAATCAAGTGGCCGTCTCCCGAAACCCTTCATTACGCGATGCGCGCGTCGCAACCGGCGCGTTCAATGTCCTTCCGATGCAACCAGCGTGACCGGAATGCCACCGCAACCGGCGCTTCTCGCGACCTCCAGGTCGTGCCACGGCGATGTATCGTTGTGGGTTGCAATCATCGACGCAAGGCCTTTGTCCGGTCGCAAGACATTGAACGGCCACGTGGGACGCACGAGCCGCTCGTGAACCAGCGCGCCGAGCCAGATCGGCGTGGGCGACTGGCCTCCATGATGCTCGACCACAAAGTTCGTCGGCCAGAAGCGCAGGACGTCGCGCTCGTCCGCGCTCAGGTGCGCACGCGTGAAGACGAGCGCCGACGGTTCGCCGTTGTTCAGACGCGGCAGCACGGGCAACTCGGTCGCCGTGGCAGTGGGCGACACCAGAGACAACACGCTGCGGGCTGTTAGATGCGTGCCTTCCGTCCATCCTCGATCCTTCAGTTGCGCGCTGATTTGCGCGGCCGTTGCGCTCCATTGAATGGTGATCGGTTCTCGCCGGTCGCCATCCATGCTGGATCGATAGCAAGAAAAGGTCCGCCATACGGTATCGGTCCATTGCATCGCCGTTACCTTCGTCGGCGCCGGCGCCGATTCGTGCGCCGTCGCCTGAATGCTCGCACCGGATTGCAACACGACGCTTACGCCGACCAGCGTCAAAACGATGATGGGCATCGCCGGACGCGCGGGCGGTTTCGCCGGATACCGCCACACGGCGGTCAGCGCGATCAGGAAGACCCATGTCGCCGCCAATGCGGCGCCACCGACGGCATCGGAGAACGTAAAGTTGCCGAAGTAGACGCCCGCGAACGCGACCGAAAACAGGATGGCGACGGTTGCCATCGCGGTGAGGATTCTCGCGACCATCCCCACCCGGCGCGCGATCAGGAACGCGAGGAATCCATAAATGACGACGCTCGCCGCAACGTGATTGCTTGGAAATGCGCGCAGCCCGGACGCGATTTCGCCCGGCAGCGGATGCAAGGTCGTGATCTGGATTGCGAGGATCAGCAATTGTGAAAAGGCAACGGCGGTCAGCCAGTACGCCATGGTGCGCCATCGACGCTCGAGCGCCATCCACACGACCACGAGCACGGTGAGGGCGCCGAGCGTCGGAACGCTGCCAAGCGTCGCGAATACGGCAAGGACGGCGTCGCCCCATGACGACCGGAAGGCCTGGAGGAACCGGAACACGGATACGTCGACCTGAACCAGCGGATCGCCGTGCGACACGTCGTGCAGCGTGGAAAAAAACACGCTCGCCGACACCAGCAACAACACGGAGATGACAGCGATAAGCGCCGCGGCCTGATGCTTCGGATCGAGCACGCCGAGCACCACGCGTCCCGCGAAACCCCGGTCATGGCGACGCGCCCAGTCGAGCACGTTGCGCCGCGACGTGTCCGTCCAGGCGCGCGCATGGGACACGAGCAGCGTGGTGAGCTTGAGTGTGAGCCAGGTCACCGCGACCGCGATCGCGAGCAGGACGACGAGCCTGAACGATACGGCGCCCGCAAGTTCTATCGATGCTCCGAAGACAACGCCCGGCAGGATATGCAAGGGCGCCCAGATCAGCGCGGAGAGAATGTTGATTGCGAGAAAGCGGGCCGAGGGCATGCCTAGCATGCCGGCGACCACGGGCACGACCGCACGCAATGGCGCGATGAACCGGGCAAAGATCACGCTCTTGGCGCCATGCTTTTCGAAGTAGCGCTTGCCAGCCGCCAGCATGCCGGGATGCGTTCGAAACGGCCGCAATTGCGCGATGCCGTTCTTGTAGCGGCATCCGAACCAGTAACTGGCGGCGTCGCCGGCAACCGCGCCCGCGATGGCGCATGCGAAGACCCAGCCAAGATTGAGCACGCCGGTGCCAACCAGTGCGCCGGCCACGAACATTGCCGTGCTGCCGGGTATGAATGTGCCGATGAACGCTATCGATTCAAAAAATGACGCGAGCACGACGACCGTCAGCGCCCACCCCGGGTGGCCGGCCAGGACATGCAGCAACTTGAAATAGGCATGCTCCATCTTGCGTCTCCGGACCCTGCGCTTTTGTCGGATTCTAAGGCTGTTTAGGTTGGCGGGAGAGGGGTATCGATCTGGTCATCCATACCCGGTAACTCTGACTTTAAAGCGTCTCTTTGCCGTGCTATCAAGCAAAAATGTCTGCGCATGGAATGCTCATTGCTCAAGAGAAACATCACACAAGCAAAATGCTGCTCCTGTAACATAAATGCACGATTATCCCGTTACGGTTAACTGAATGGAAAATAAATCATTGGAAGAACGCCTTCGTCTGCAGGCTTATCATCTGTGGGAAGCAGATGGCCGTCCACATGGACGCTCCGACGAGTATTGGCAACGAGCGCGCGAACTCCTTGAACGCGAGACATCGGCGGATAGCGCAAGTGGTGCGCCTGCCAAGAAGACTACGCGGACCAAATTGAACGCGGCGCCTGTTAATACGGATCACGTCGACGCGCCGAAAGCCAAACCCAAAGCGGCAAGCAAACCGGTCGCCAAGAAAGCCGCAAAGCCCAAG
>NZ_CAXTGZ010000013.1:0-26425 GCF_964243625.1 uncultured Caballeronia sp. | reverse complement strand
AATCTGCTTCGAGCACGGGCACAAGCTCGTCACCGGCACGAGCACTTTCAGCGAGATCCGCGTTTCGCCGCCACGCACTTCGCCAGTCAACGTAACCTCATAATCCATCAGGCTTTGCACGCCAGACACCGGCGCGGTCTTCATGACGAAGTACGTAAACGATACTTCGATACGCCCCGAATGCGCCTCGAGCTTGAGCAGCATCGCGGCGAGCATGGAACGGAGAGCGGTTTGGTCGAGCGGCGCGCGATGCTCTTCGAGCAAGGCCACGAAGCGCGACATGTGGGTGCCCTTCTGATCGGCGGGAAGGTGGACGTCGAGATTCCAGAGACCCACGCCCGGCTGCAATTCGCCGGTCGATGTCCGGATGGTCAGCGGATATCGCACCGCTTTGACGCCTACGCGCTGGATCGGGATCTGCCGCGTGTCGAGCGAGCTCTGGACATCGGGCATCGCAAAGGCGGGATTCATCTGGTTCATTGAATTTCCTTGTCCGTCGCGCGCATTGTGGTCGTTATCACGCGAGGATGCAGCGGCGATGCAACCTGGCGGACGTCCCCGACGCCCGCCGTAGCACTGCAATCATTGAAGTCAAGCGACGCGTTTGGTCAGCTTGCCGGTGTCGCTCTGGACGTCGTGTGAGACGGCGTCTTTCAGGAAACGCTCGCGAATCGACTTCGCGATCCCCGCCCCGTCCAGCCCGCACGACACTAGCAACTTGACCGGATCGCCATGATCGATAAATACGTCCGGCAAGCCGAGTTGCAGCACCGGCTTGATGACCGAGCTGGCCAGCAGGCTTTCCACGCAGGCCGAGCCCGCGCCGCCCATGATCGCGCCTTCTTCGACGGTCACGAGCGCGTCGTGCGTGGCGGCCAGTTCCCGCAGCAGATCGGCATCGATAGGCTTGACGAAACGCATGTTGGCCACGGTCGCGTCCAGTTCTTCGGCAGCGGCAAGCGCGGGTGCGACCATGGTGCCGAACGCAAGAATCGCGATGCGCGAGCCCGAACCCACTTTTTGCGTCGATTCGCGCCGGATTTCGCCCTTGCCGACCGGGAGGGCCGTCATCTTCTTGACGATCTTCACACCCGTGCCCGCGCCGCGCGGATAACGCACGGCCGTGGGGTTCGGCTGCTGCAATGCCGTGTAAAGCATCTGGCGGCATTCGTCTTCGTCGGACGCGGCCATCACCGTCATGTTCGGGATGCACCGCAGGAACGCGAGGTCGTAGTTGCCGGCGTGCGTCGCACCGTCCGCGCCGACCAGACCCGCACGGTCGATGGCGAACACCACCGGCAGGTTCTGCAATGCGACGTCGTGGATCAACTGGTCATACGCACGTTGCAGGAAGGTCGAGTAGATCGCGACGACCGGGCGCATGCCATCGGCGGCCAGACCGCCCGCAAACGTCACGGCGTGCTGCTCGGCAATACCGACATCGAAATAACGATCCGGGAAGCGCTTCTCGAACTCCACCATGCCCGAGCCTTCACGCATGGCCGGCGTAATGCCGACAACGCGCGAATCCTGCTCGGCGGCGTCGCAGAGCCATTCGCCGAAGACCTGCGTGTAGGTTTTCTTCGATGGCACCGAAGAAGGCTTGATGCCCTCTGCCGGATTGAATTTGCCCGGCCCGTGGTACAGCACCGGATCGGCTTCGGCGAGCTTGTAGCCTTGCCCTTTCTTCGTCACGACGTGCAGGAACTGCGGACCACGCAGCTCCTTGATGTTCTGCAGCGTCGGGATCAGCGATTCGAGATCGTGACCATCGATTGGTCCGATGTAATTGAAGCCGAATTCCTCGAACAACGTGGCCGGCACGATCATGCCCTTCGCGTGTTCCTCGAGCTTGCGGGCGAGATCGAGCATGGGGGGCGCCACGCGCAGCACACGCTCCACGCCGGCACGTGCGGCGGCGTAGAAACGCCCCGACATCAGGCGCGCGAGATGGCGATTCAGCGCGCCGACCGGCGGCGAGATCGACATGTCGTTGTCGTTCAGGATCACGAGGAGCGGCACGTCGTCGGCCACGCCAGCGTTGTTCATGGCTTCGAAAGCCATGCCGGCTGTCATTGCGCCGTCGCCGATCACCGCGATGGAATAACGGTTGTCACCCTGCAGCTTGCTCGCGATCGCCATGCCAAGCGCCGCCGAAATGGACGTGCTGGAGTGCGCTGTGCCGAAGGTGTCGTATTTCGATTCGCTACGGCGCGGAAAGCCGGAAATCCCGCCAGCCTGGCGCAGCGTTTTCATCTGGTCGCGGCGGCCCGTCAGGATCTTGTGCGGATAGGTCTGGTGGCCCACGTCCCAGACGATTTTATCGTTCGGGGTATCGAAGACGTAATGAAGCGCTATCGTCAGCTCGACCGTTCCGAGATTCGACGACAAATGCCCGCCCGTCTGCGACACGCTGTCGAGCACGTAGGCACGCAACTCTTCGGCCAGCGGTTTTAGTTCGTGGCGGTCCAGCGCTCGCAATGCGGCTGGATCGTCGATGGTTTTCAGCAAGTCGTACATCGTCGTCCCATTTAGGAAAACTGGCGAAAGCCGTTCAGGTCTGCAAGCATCTTGCACGCCTGCCGGTTCCGCGTTTTATCGTATGTTTCAGTTCACCCGGTTCACAACCAGGTCGGCCAGTTCGCCCAGTCGGGCGGCCCGCGGGCCAAACGGCGCTAGTGCAGCATGGGCATCGCGGCCCAGTTGAGCTGCCAGTTCGCGCGATGCATCGAGTCCGATGATCGACACGTACGTCGGTTTGTCGTCCTTTGCGTCCTTGCCCGCCGTCTTGCCAAGCGTGGCGGAGTCTGCGGTGACGTCGAGAATGTCATCCACGACCTGAAACGCCAGGCCAATTGCGGCCGCATACGAATCCAGTGCGCTCATGGCGGCCGCGTCCGGTGCTTCGCCACAGAGTGCACCCATTCTTACGGCCGCGCGCAACAAGGCGCCGGTTTTCTTTCGGTGCATGGTCTCGAGTTCCGGGCGCGACAGCTTGCGTCCGACGCTCTCCAGGTCGATGGCCTGCCCGCCCGCCATGCCCACCGAACCACTCGCCAGCGCCAGTTCCCGCGTGAGAGCGGCCTGCTGGGCGGCGCTCAGGCCGTTATTGTCCCCGGTCAGCGCAACGAACGCCTGCGACTGCAGCGCGTCGCCGACGAGCAGTGCCGTCGCTTCGTCATATTGCACATGTACCGTTGGTTTTCCGCGACGCAGAGCGTCGTCGTCCATGGCAGGCATGTCGTCATGAACCAGCGAATACACGTGAATCATCTCGAGAGCCGCGCTCCCGGCGTCCAGCGCCTGGGCGCTCGCACCCGTCAGTTCACCGGCTGCGTGGCACAGGAGCGGGCGCACCCGCTTGCCGCCCCCGAGCACGGCGTAGCGCATGGCTTCATGCAGCTTGGCGGGCGCGATGTCCGTACCCGGCAGGTAATGTTCCAGCGCGGTTTCGACGCGATCGAGGCTCGCGTGCATCCATTGGTCAAAAGTCATAAGTCGTCCCCGTTATCTGCCGATGTGCCTGCGCCCTGGGTGGCGCGCTGCAATTCGGCGGGCAGCGGTTTTAGTGTGTCGCCATCGAGCACGCGAACCTGCTGCTCGACCTTTTCTAATTGTTGCTGGCAAAAGCCGACGAGCGCCGCGCCACGGCGGTACGCAGCGAGCGATTCCTCCAGGCTCAGCGCGCCGCCTTCCATGCGCGCTACGAGCCCCTCCAGTTCGGCCAGCGCCGTTTCGTAGTTCTCCGGGAGCGGCGCGTTGTCCGCGCTTGCCGAGCCATCCTGCGTTGCGGTTTTCGCCATGAATCGTGGGTGTAATGTCGGATTTCGGGAAACAAGTCGGACATTCTACGGCAAAAGCGGCTTTTCCGACCTCCGCCATGCGCTGACCCATGCCAGTAGCGCGTCTCAGGCTGCTTTCGCTTGCTTGTGAAAATCCTGAAAAGTCCCGGAAAAGCCCGGAACTCCGCGCTGGGATTTGACCCAAAACAAGTCCTCGGGCGCCCCATTGAAAGGGTTTTCGTTATAATTCGCGGTCTCCCTAAATCGAATCCTCGATGGTTGGGTTGTTCACTGCTTTCACGTCTTCACGGGAGTGGGAATGTCCAATCTGAGCAATGCATTGCAACTGAACGCAATTCACAGTCAGTTGCCAGTCACGGCTTACTTTGACGAAGCGCTTCTCAAGCGCGAAATCGACACGCTTTTCAAGCACGGTCCACGCTACATCGGCCACGAACTCATGGTGCCCGAGGCTGGAAATTATTTTGCTTTGCCCGGCGAAGGTGAAGGGCGCCTGCTCGTCCGTAATAAACAGGACCAGATCGAGCTGCTGTCGAATGTATGCCGTCACCGCCAGGCCATCATGCTCAATGGGCGCGGCACGGCGGAGAACATCGTGTGTCCGCTGCACCGGTGGACGTACGACCTCGACGGCCAGTTGCTCGGCGCGCCGCATTTCGCCGACAAACCCTGTCTGAACCTCGGCAAATCCCCTTTGCAGAACTGGCAGGGACTGTTGTTCGAAGCGAGCGGACGCGATGTCGCGGCCGATCTCGCCCGACTTGGGCCGGCCAAACATTTTGACTTTTCGGGCTTCATGTTCGATCACGTCGAAGTGCACGAGTGCAACTACAACTGGAAGAGTTTTATCGAGGTGTATCTCGAGGATTACCACGTCGCGCCGTTCCATCCGGGTCTCGGAAGCTTTGTGTCCTGCGATGACCTGACCTGGGAATTCGGCGACTGGTACAGCGTCCAGACTGTTGGCCTGCACAAGAATCTCGAGAAACCGGGCAGTCCCACGTACCGTAAGTGGCACGACGAGGTATTGCGGTTCCGCAACGGCAAGCTGCCGGAATTCGGCGCGATCTGGATGGTGTACTACCCGGGCATCATGATCGAGTGGTATCCGCACGTGCTCGTGGTGTCGTGGCTGATTCCGCAAGGGCCGCAGAAAACCACGAATATCGTCGAGTTTTATTATCCTGAGGAAATCGCGCTGTTCGAGCGTGAGTTCATCGAGGCCGAGCGTGCCGCCTACATGGAAACGGCGCGCGAGGACGACGAAATCGCGGAACGCATGGATGCCGGACGGCGCGCGCTGATGAACCGCGGCGAGTCGCAAGTCGGGCCGTATCAGAGTCCCATGGAATCAGGCATGCAGCACTTCCATGAGTTTTTGCGGCGGCAGTTGGGCAAGATTTAAAAGCGGCACGGTTTTGTTGAGGAAGACGGGCTTTGGCCCGTCTTTTTTTGTTTAGACTTCAAGCTCAACATTTCATAACATCGCCCGTTGCATCAGGAGCCGTCATGCCTCACACGCACTACACCACGCTGATTTCCGCCGGCAATCTCGTCGAGCGGATCGCCGCTGCGCCTGGCAGCGTGTTTATCGTCGATTGCCGCTTCGATCTGGCCACACCCGATTCGGGTGAAAACGCCTACGCCGCTGGGCATATCCCCGGCGCGCATTACCTGCATCTCGACCGCGACCTGTCGGGCTCGAAGACCGGCAAGAACGGCCGTCATCCGTTGCCGGAGCGCGCGGTGCTCGTCGCCAAGCTGAAGGAAATCGGCCTGAACGAAGGCCAGCAAGTCGTTACCTACGATGCGCAGGGCGGCATGTATGCATCGCGTCTGTGGTGGCTGTTGCGCTGGCTAGGCCACGATTCCGTCGCGCTGCTCGACGGCGGCCTGCAAGCGTGGCAAGCGGCCGGGCAGCCGCTGGAATCGGCGGCGCCGGCCACATCGGCGGGAACGTTCAAGGCGGGCGCGCCGCTGTCGGTGACCATCGATGCAGACGGGGTCTTGCGCAATATCGATACGCGCGAGCGCGTGGTGATCGATGCCCGCGCAGCCGACCGGTATCGCGGGGAAAACGAGACGCTCGATGCCGTCGGCGGTCATATTCCCGGCGCGCTGAATCGCTTTTTCAAGGACAACCTGAACGCGGACGGCCGCTTCAAGACCGCCCATGAATTGCGCGAGACGTTCGGCGCGCTGCTCGGCGCAACGCAGCCGGATCGGGTGGTGCTGCAGTGCGGATCGGGCGTCACCGCCTGCCACAACGCCCTGGCACTGGAAATCGCCGGCTTGCACGGCGCGGCGCTGTATCCGGGGTCGTGGAGCGAATGGAGCTCGGACGCTTCTCGGCCCGTGGCGACCGGCGCGGCGGCATAAGAACTCCAGCCGCCCCCGGGCGTTACTTGACGCCGTGTTCCTTGAACCACGCGAGCGCGCGCTTCCAGCCATCTTCGGCATCGGCTTTCCGGTAACTCGGCCGGTAATCCGCGAAGAACGCATGCGGCGCGTCATCGTAGACCACGAATTGCGAGCCGCGCGCCACTGCCGGGCCGGCCGCAATCGCTTCTTTCATCTGCGCGAGCGTGTACTGCGGAATGCTTTGATCGAGCTTGCCGTAAAGACCTAGGACCGGCGCCTTCAGATTCGCGGCAAGGTCGAGCGGATTCGCGGGATTGTTCGCAGTCTTCGCGCCGACCACACGTCCATACCACGCGACCGCCGCCTTGATACGCGGATTGCGCTCGGCATAGAGCCACGTGATCCGGCCGCCCCAGCAGAACCCTGTGATCCCGAGCCGGTTCAGGTCGCCGCCATGCTCGCCTGCCCATGCCACGGTCGAATCGATATCCGACAGCACCTGGTCATCCGGAACCTTCGAGACGAGCTGATCGTTGAGCTGCTGCATGGACGGATATTTGGACGCGTCGCCTTCACGCACGTAGAGATCCGGCGCCACGGCGAGATAACCGAGCTTGGCGAAGCGGCGGCAGACATCGGCGATATGTTCGTGCACGCCAAAGATCTCGTGAATTACGATGATCACCGGCAAGTGCGTCTTGCCCAGCGGTTGCGCCCGGTACGCGGGCACGAGCGTGCCGTCGGCGGCCTTGAACCCTACGGGGCCGGCTTCGAGACCGTTGCTGTCGGTGATGATGGTTTGCGCGGAAACCGGCAAGACGCAGGCGGCAAAACCGCTGCCGACAGCCGCCTTGATGAACGTGCGCCGGTTGAACGGGACATGCGGAACGAGGCTGTCGATTTCAGGCGTAAGCATGCAAAGCTCCAGCGGCATGGGGCCGCGAAGGGGCGGCCGGCGCCGTGCTGCAGCGCACCGGACCATCCAGAACGGGTGAGCCTCGCTGCCCGGTTGAAGCGCCGGACGGTGAGACACGGCAAGGACCTTGACTACGACCGCGCCTTGAACGAAACCGCTTCCAAAGCGTGCCGCCCATTCTAAACAGCTTTACGACGCTTGCTCATATCCACGCGAAGCATCAGTGCAGCTTGACGCGTGGCACGGTGGAGCGGCGCAGCCAGTGCGCGACGGTATCGAGCGCCATGCGTGCCCAGCCGTGCAGCGCGGCAATGTGCATGCGGTAAAGCGACTGGTACATGAACCGCGCGAAGAGCCCCTCGATCAGCATGTTCCCACCGATCAAACCGCCCATCAGACTGCCGACCGCGCTGAAATGCCCAAGCGACACAAGCGAACCGAAATCGCGATACGTGTAGTCCGGCAACGGCTTGTCCTCCAGCCGGCGCTCGAACGACTTCAGCAAGAAGCTCGCTTGCTGATGCGCGGCTTGCGCACGTGGCGGCACGTTGCGCCCTTCTTTCTCGCCGCCCGGCCAAGCGCACGCGGCGCAATCGCCGAGGGCGAACACGTTGTCATCGATTTCTGTTTGCAGCGTACGGCGCACGATGAGCTGGCCAAGACGGTTGGTCGTGAGGCCATCGAGCTTGGAAAGCACGGCCGGCGCGCGAATCCCCGCCGCCCACACCGTCAGATCCGCCGCGATGGTCTTGCCGCTCGCCGTGCGGATGGAGTCCCGCGACACTTCGGCCACGGTCTCGCCGGTCATCAGCCTGACGCCGAGCTTTTCCAGCAATTCGGCTGTCGCCGTGGAGACGCGCTCGGGCAGCGCGGGCAAGATGCGCGGACCGGCTTCGATCAACACAATGCCGATATCGTTCTTCGGGTCGAGTTTGTGCAGTCCGTAAGCGTGCAGGACCTGCGCCGTATTGCGCAATTCCGCCGATAACTCCACGCCCGTCGCACCGCCGCCCACAATCGCGACCTGGATCCGCGGTGCCCTTGTAGCGGCGTCGACAGGAGTGAGGGTAGCCGGATCAGGCGCCCGATATTCCGCGCGAATGCACGCAGCAATCAGCCGTTTGCGGAACAGCTCGGCCTGGTCGACCGTATCGAGCGCGAGTGAATTCTCCTGCGCGCCCTGCACGCCGAAAAACGCTGTCGTGCTGCCGATCGCCACGACCAGCGTGTCGTACTCGAGATCGCGTTGCGGCAGGAGTTCACCGGCTTCGTCGTCGAGAAGCGGCCCCAGCGTGACCTTTCTTGCCGTCCGGTCGACGCCCAGCAGATCGCCCTGCTGAAACTCGAATCCATGCCAGCGCGCCTGCGCCGCATACGACAATTCCTGCGAGAACGGATCGAGGCTGCCAGCCGCGACTTCATGCAACAACGGCTTCCAGATATGCGTGGAATTCCTGTCGATGAGCGTCACCTGCGCACGCGCCGTGCGCTTGCCATCGGCGCTGCCGAGCTTGTCGCCCAGGCGCGTGGCCAGTTCCAGCCCACCCGCGCCGCCGCCGACGATGATGAAACGATGCATCTAACCTCCCATATGGCGCCGTTGAGACTCGCTCAATGCGCTTCTTCCCAGTTGTTCCCCACGCCGACTTCGGCGACGAGCGGCACCTTCAGCTTCGCGACGCCGCACATGAGTTCCGGCAGACGCTTGCGCACTTCCGGCAGCTCGGCTTCGGGCACTTCGAGCACGAGTTCATCGTGGACCTGCATGATCATCTTCGTTTCGATCTTCGATGCTTCCAGCCAGTCCTGCACCGCGATCATCGACAGCTTGATCAGGTCGGCGGCCGTACCCTGCATCGGTGCGTTGATTGCCGCGCGTTCGGCGCCCTGCCGGCGCGGTCCGCTGCCGCCGTTGATCTCGGGCAACCACAGACGGCGCCCGAACACCGTCTCCACAAAACCATCGCGCTTCGCCTTCGTGCGGGTCTCGTCCATGTAGTTGGCAACGCCTGGATAGCGCTGAAAATACTTGTCGATATAAAGCTTCGCCGCATCACGCGAGATGCCGATATTCGATGCCAGTCCGAACGCGCTCATGCCATAGATCAAGCCAAAGTTGATGACCTTCGCGATGCGCCGCTGATCGTTCGACACCTCGATGGGCGTCACGCCGAAAATCTCGGAGGCCGTCGCACGATGCACGTCCTCGCCCTCGGCGAAGGAGCGCATGAGCGAGGGATCGCCGGAGATATGCGCCATGATCCGCAGCTCGATTTGCGAATAATCCGCCGACACGATCTTGCTTCCCGGCGGCGCAATGAATGCTTCGCGAATGCGCCGGCCTTCGGCGGTACGCACCGGAATGTTCTGCAAGTTCGGCTCATTCGATGACAAACGCCCCGTCACCGCAACGGCCTGCGCGTAGTTCGTATGCACGCGGCCGGTCTTCGCGTTGACCATGCGTGGCAACTTGTCCGTATAAGTCGACTTGAGCTTCGACAAACCGCGATGTTCGAGCAGGATCTTCGGCAACGGATAGTCTTCGGCGAGCTTTTGCAGCACTTCTTCGTCGGTGGAAGGCGCGCCGCTCGGCGTCTTCTTGACCACCGGCAATTGCAGCTTCTCGAAGAAAATCTGCCCGATCTGCTTGGGCGATCCAAGATTGAATTCGCCGCCCGCGAGCATGTACGCTTCAGCCTCGAGCTGGATCAGACGCGTCGCAATCTGCCCGCTTTGCACGCGCAGCAACTCGCCGTCGATCAGTACGCCATTGCGCTCCATCTTGCGCAACACGCGCGCCGTAGGCATTTCAATATCGCGATACACCTTCAGCAATTGCGCTTCGTCGACAAGTTGCGGATAAAGCGCCTGATGCAGCCGCAACGTGATGTCGGCGTCTTCGGCAGCGTAGGGCGCGGCCTGATCGAGCGCGACTTCGTCGAAGCCGATCTGCGACGCGCCCTTGCCCGCCACCTCTTCATACTTGATGGTTTTCGCGCCGAGATGCCGCAACGCGAGATTGTCCATGTCGTGCGGCCTGTGCGATTCGATCACATAGGACTGCAACAACGTGTCGTGCTCGACGCCATTCAACTCGATGCCGTAGTTCGCGAGCACTTGTTCATCGTATTTGAGGTGCTGTCCCACTTTCTTCTTCGATGGATCTTCCAGCCACGATTTCAGTTTCTGCAGGACTTCGTCACGCGGCAATTGCAAAGGCGAATCCGGCCCGCGATGCGCAACAGGGATATAGGCCGCACGTCCCGGTTCGACCGATACCGACAATCCCACGAGCTGCGCGAGCATGGGATCGAGGGCGGTGGTTTCCGTATCGAAGGACGTTAGCTCAGCAGCGTTGATCCGGGCAAGCCATTCGTCGAATTGTTCCCATGTCTGCACCGTTTCGTAATGCCGTTCCATTTCCGTGGCGGACGCAGGCGGTGTATCCGTGGGACCTTCCACGGCGTCGGCGATCTCGACTTCGCGCAACCACGTCTTGAAGCCGTGGCGCGTAAAGAGATCGCGCAATTCGTCGCGCGCTTCGGGCCGTGAAGGCAACGTTTCCTCGATAGACGCGATCTGCGCCGCCAGATCACATTCCGTATGTACGGTAACGAGCTTTCTGGCCATGGGAAGGAAGTCGAGAGCCTTGCGCAGATTGTCTCCCACCGCACCTTTGATTTCGCTCGCGTGTGCCACGATGCCATCGAGGGTGTCGTATTGTGTGAGCCACTTCAGCGCCGTCTTCGGCCCGCACTTCTCGACACCCGGTACGTTATCGACCGTATCGCCGATGAGCGAGAGATAGTCGACGATCCGCTCCGGCGGCACGCCGAACTTATTCAGCACCCCGGCGCGATCGAGCGTCTCGTTGGACATCGTATTGATGAGGGTGACATGATCCGTCACAAGCTGCGCCAGATCCTTGTCGCCCGTCGACACGATAACCTTCATGCCGCGCTTTTCGGCGGCCACTGCAAGCGTACCGATGACGTCGTCGGCCTCCACGCCTTCGATCATCACGAGCGGCCAGCCGAGCGCCCGAACGGTC
This sequence comes from uncultured Caballeronia sp., assembly GCF_964243625.1. NCBI lineage: Bacteria > Pseudomonadati > Pseudomonadota > Betaproteobacteria > Burkholderiales > Burkholderiaceae > Caballeronia > uncultured Caballeronia sp. The sequence goes on along the minus strand of NZ_CAXTGZ010000013.1, from coordinate 15,294 downwards.
TCGTGGATGGGTTCTATCTGCTTCGAGAGGTCATCGGGCATGGATGGCCGGTTTGCCTTGTAATCCGCGTACCAGTCGTCGCGAAATGTCTTGCCCTTGGCGTCGAATACGCACGCGCTATACTCTGCATTGATGTCCTTCCGCAGGCGCCGCAGCATGTTGATCATTCCGTACAACGCGCCTGTCGGTCCGCCATCCGGCCCGCGCAGATCCGGCATGGCGTGGTAGGCCCGATACAGATAGCTGGATCCGTCGACCAATAGCAGGGTCTTACCTTCAAGATTAAGTTCTTCAGGCATTATGAACAAAAGAAAAGTGATTCCGAGTCTGCGATCGCTCGCAGATCAAGAGCGCGCGACGGCCAAGAAGGCTCGCGCATCGTGGCAGATGTTCACGATTATGGCAGAGTTTATCGAGGCGACCGAGTACCTCTCCGAGATCCGCCCTGCCATCAGCATCTATGGTTCGGCGCGCCTGAAACCTGAGTCGCCGTACTACAAGCTCACCATAGAAATCGCGCAGAAATTTTCTGACGCGGGCTTCGCCGTGATCTCCGGCGGCGGTCCCGGCATCATGGAAGCCGCGAACAAGGGCGCACATGCGGGCAAGTCGCCGTCGGTCGGTTTGAACATCGAGTTGCCGCACGAGCAGTCGGGCAACCAGTGGCAAGATATCTCGCTGCGGTTCCGTCACTTCTTCACGCGCAAGGTCACGTTCGTGAAGAATTCGGACGCGGTGGTCGTCATGCCCGGCGGGTTCGGCACGCTCGACGAAATGGCCGAAGTGCTCACGCTGATCCAGACGAAGAAGTCGCGGCACGTGCCCATCGTGCTGGTGGGCGCCGAGTTCTGGGAAGGCCTGCTCTCGTGGTTCCGCAACACACTGGTTCCGACCGGCGTGATCAGCGAGAAGGATCTGGACTTGATGCAGGTTATCGACGATCCGGACCAGGTGCTCGAAGCGGTGCTGCAGTTCTACGAAGATCGTGAGACCGCGGAAGAACAGCCCGCCGAAGGGAAGTCCGACGAAGACCGGATGTTCTATCTTTGAAGGCCTGGCAGGTTGAAAGCGGCTCCTTCGGGAGCCGCTTTTTGCGTTACTGGAATGCCACCTCGGCAAAGCCGCGCAACTTCCGGCTATGCAACTTCGACAGCCCGTTCATGCGCAGCAACTCCATGGCCATCACGCCGATCTGCAAATGCTGATCCACTTGCGCGCGGTAAAACTGGTCCGCCATGCCGGGCAGTTTCAGTTCGCCGTGCAGGGGTTTGTCGGAGACGCAGAGCAGCGTTCCGTACGGCACGCGAAACCTGAATCCATTCGCCGCTATGGTCGCGCTTTCCATATCCAGCGCAATGGCGCGGCTTTGCGATAGGCGCTGCACCGGCTCGCGGTGATCGCGCAATTCCCAATTGCGGTTATCCACGCTCGCGACCGTGCCGGTACGCATCACATGCTTCAGGTCCACGCCTTCGAGCTTGGTCACTTGCGCCACGGCTTTCTCGAGCGCGACCTGGACTTCGGCCAAGGCGGGAATCGGAATCCATAATGGCAAGTCGGCATCGAGCACATGGTCCTCGCGCACATAACCGTGCGCGAGCACGTAGTCGCCCAGGCGCTGCGTGTTCCGCAATCCCGCGCAATGCCCGAGCATGATCCACGCATGCGGACGCAGCACGGCAATGTGGTCCGTGATCGTCTTCGCGTTCGATGGCCCTACGCCAATGTTGATCATCGTGATGCCGCTGCCATCGGCGCGTTTCAGGTGATACGCCGGCATTTGCGGCAGACGCGCGGGCGCGACGCCTTGGGGCTCTTCCTGTACGCCGCCCAGGTTTTCATTACCCGTAATCACATCGCCCGGTTCGACGAACGATGTGTATTCGCTGCGGTATTTCCGCGTTTCTTCATCGTCCGTTTTGGACATGATCTTGCGGCCGAGCTTCACGAATTCATCGATATAAAACTGGTAGTTCGTATAAAGCACGTAGTTCTGCACATGCGTGGGCGACGTCGCGGTGTAGTGCTTCAGCCGATGCAACGAGAAATCCACGCGCGCCGCCGTGAACAGCGCGAGCGGATGCGGCTCGCCCGGACCCGGTTCGTACGTGCCGTTCACGATTCGGTCGTCGAGCAGCGCGAGATCGGGCATATCGAAGATGTTACGCATGGCGAGCAGCCTGTCGCGATCCAGGTCGCCTTCCAGGTGAATGCCTTCGGCAAACGCGAAGTGAATGGGAATGGGCTGCGCCGACACCCCCACTTCGATCCCGACATGATGGTTCTTGGCAAGCAGCCGCAATTGTTCGCGATAGTAGTCGCCGAACATATCCGGCCGCGTCAGCGTGGTTTCGAAGATCCCCGGCCCCGCGACGAAGCCGTACGATCGACGTGAATCGATCTGCGTATTCAGCTCGGTGCGCACGCGCACGAACGGATAACACGCACGCACGCGATGCGAAAACGGCTCGTTTTTCCGATAGCGCGCAAAGGCGTCGCGCAGGAAACCGGTGTTGGCTTCGTAGATGGCCGATACCCGTGCGACCGCTGCCACGGGGTCATCGAACGATTCCGTGGGGAAGTTGCTGGCGGGAGTGGAATGGGTGGCTTGAGTCCGGTCGTTTGTCATGTTCTTCATGCGCTCTTGTGATGAATCGACATTAACACGGAAGAACAACACGCCCATGAACACTCCTCCCGCCGATGCGTTTCTTCAACACATCGCCTCACAACACCGTGCTTTATTTGAAACCAGCGCAAAATAAGGCTTTTGCGACGGTTCAATTCCCCCTTAACGTCCCTCAAGCTGGTGCGTTTTGCTAAAATTCGGGGACTCATCTGGAGAAACATCATGAAGTCGCTTCAATCTGTCGCCATCGCGGCTGTTATTGCCGCAGCCAGCATCAGTGCTCACGCGCAGAGCCTGCCCGCTCAGCCGGCGCCCGCGACGGATGCAACTCCGGCGCACGTCATGTCGCCTGAAGAGAATGCCGGCTTGCCCGACCTGAAGGCGATCAACCGCCCGGCCGCGGAAGCCAGCTCGAAAGTGGAAATCTCGCCGCCGCGCCTGCCGAGCTATCACGAGACGAGCACGAACGGCACCGAGATCACCGAATACCGCGACAAGGGCAAACCCGTTGAAATCAACGTGCGTTCGAATTTCGGCACGCGTTATCAGATGAGTGCGCCTGCGGACACGTCGCCGACCGTGCGCGACAACGGCAAGGCAAGCACGCGCCTGCCGTCGTGGAACCTGACCTACTGAGCTTTCATGACCGCCGGGCTGCGTTCAAGCCTATGCCCGGCGTTCGCCGCTGTCCCCGCCACTGATCCGTACGCCGGTCCGCGCGCCCTTCAACTTCACCGACGTTCTCCCGCATGGCCGTATTCACTGCTGTCTCCGATTCCCAGCTCACCGACTGGCTCCAGAACTACGAACTCGGCGAAGTCACCGATTTCCGTGGCATTGCATCCGGTATCGAGAACAGCAACTTCTTCCTGACGACCACGCGCGGCGCGTACGTCCTCACTCTCTTCGAAAATCTGACGGCCACGCAATTGCCGTTTTATCTCGATCTGATGCGGCATCTGGCGTCACATGCGGTGCCCGTTCCGGACCCCATGCCGCGTCGCGATGGCGCGTTGTTTGGCACGCTTAACGGCAAGCCGGCCACTATCGTGACGAAACTCGATGGCGCGCCGGAGTTGTCGCCGGGTCCGGCGCACTGCATCGAAGTGGGCCACATGCTGGCGCGGCTTCATCTCGCGGGGCGTGATTTCGCGACGTATCAGCCAAATCTGCGCAGCCTTGCGTGGTGGCAGGACAACGTACCGGCTGTGCTGCCGCACCTCACCGCGGAGCAGCGCGCGCTGATTACCAATGAACTCGCGCATCAGGCGGCCTTTTTTGCATCGGCTGAATACACTGCCATGCCCGAAGGCCCGTGCCACTGCGACCTGTTCCGCGACAACGTGTTGTTCGCGCATCCCACGGCAGACGAAACGCGTCTTGGCGGCTTTTTCGACTTTTATTTTGCCGGCAACGACAAATGGCTTTTCGATGTCGCCGTCTGCGTGAACGACTGGTGTGTCGATCTCGCTACCGGCGCACTCGATACCGCGCGTACCGACGCGCTGTTGCGCGCGTATCAGACGGTGCGTCCGTTCACGCCGGCCGAAGAACACCATTGGAGCGACATGCTGCGCGCGGGCGCCTTGCGTTTCTGGGTATCGCGCCTATACGACTTTTATCGGCCGCGCGAAGCCGAAATGCTCAAACCGCATGATCCTGGCCACTTCGAACGCATTTTGCGCGAGCGCATCAAAACTGCGCCCCCTCCCGCCGACGGTAATTAATCAATGCATTTGATCGAAGTCCCCTCTAAAACCGGTTATGTATGGTTCCGCCAGGGCGTCTGGCTGTTTCGCCGGAATCCCCTCGCGTTTCTCACGGTGTTCTTCGCCTATTTGTTCGCCATGACGTTGATCTCGCGGCTGCCCGTGGTCGGCCCGGTGCTGCCGCTGCTGCTGATCCCGGGCGTCGCGGTGGGATTCATGGCCGCTTGCCGCAATACCATCGCCAAAAAACCGGTTTGGCCGACCGTGCTGGTCGATGGTTTCCGCTCGTACGGGCAGATCGTCGCCCGGCGGCTGCTCGTGCTGGGCGTGGTGTATGTCGTCGCGATGGGCGTGGTGTTTGCCTTGTCGGCGCTCGTCGATGACGGCGTGCTGCTCAACCTGATGATCGGCAATGGGCCGGCCGGCGACCCCGAAACCATTGCGGCAAGCTTCAACCCGCTCGCGGTCCTGGTTGCGATGGCGTGCTACATCCCGGTCGCCATGCTGTTCTGGTTTGCGCCGATTCTCGTCGCGTGGCACGACGTCCCGCCGGCCAAGGCACTGTTTTTCAGCTTTATCGGCTGCTGGCGCAATCGCGGGGCGTTTGTACTGTATGGCGCGCTGTGGATTGGCGTGGCGCTGGCGGTATCGTTTGGACTGAGCGCATTGATGCAGGTATTAGGCGTCGGGCAGGAAATGGCGCTGGCCGTACTGATGCCGGCGTCCATCCTGGTCACCACCGCGCTGTATTGCTCGTTCTACGCGACGTATCGCGGTTGTTTCGGCCTGCAGTCGGAAGACCCGGCCGACGACATTCCCGATCTGTCGGGACCCACAGCCTGAAACGCATCGAAGCGTAAAAAAACGCCGGTAACTATCGAGGTCACCGGCGTTTTTTTCGCTCTTTTCATTTGCTTCGTGCACTAACGATTCGCGTGCAGTATCGTTATGTATCGTCCCAAAAGCGCAGTAAACCGATCGCCATGACTTCTGCTCCGCACATTCCGCTTGAACTCGACGCCCAGCTTTGCTTCGCGCTCTACTCCACTTCGCTCGCGATGACAAAGACCTACAAGCCGTTGCTGGAAAAGGTCGGACTGACCTATCCCCAGTACCTGACGATGCTCGTGCTCTGGGAAGGCGACGCGCTGACCGTCAAGCAGATGGCCGAACGGCTGAGTCTGGATTCAGCGACCATGACGCCCTTGCTTAAGCGGCTCGAAGCACAAGGGTTCGTGAAACGGGTGCGCAGCACGGAGGACGAACGGCAGGTTCACATTCATCTCACCGATGAAGGCCGCGCGCTCAACAAATCGATTCGAGGCATTCCCGGCGAGATCTACTGTGCGGCCGGCTCCGACGCTGACCGCCTGCTCAAATTGCGCGACGAACTCATGCAATTGCGTTCATCTCTGATGGAACACAACGAGACTTAACATAGCGATAGCAAATAACAATCGCTCCGCGCCAATTTAATTTGCACACTAATGATTAGCGCGCTATATTTATGTCCGTGGTTAGCGCAGTTCCAAAAACCTTTTCTGCCGCCGAGCGGCAACCATTGAACAGGAGAAGATCATGAGCGTCCTTTACACTGCACACGCAACGAGCACGGGTGGTCGCGATGGCCGGGCGGTATCGTCGGACAAGAATCTGGATGTGAAGTTGAGTGCGCCGAAAGAATTGGGCGGCGCGGGTGCCGAGGGCACGAACCCCGAGCAACTGTTTGCGGCCGGCTATTCGGCCTGTTTCCTGAGCGCGATGAAGTTTGTTGCCGGTCAGCAGAAGAAGACCATTCCCGCCGATACAACCGTTTCCGCGGATGTTGGCGTGGGCCCGAATGACAAGGGCGGTTTCGCACTGGACATTGAGCTGCGTGTTTCGTTGCCAGGAATGGACGCGGCCGATGCTCAAACACTGGTCGATACCGCGCACCAGGTCTGCCCGTACTCGAACGCAACGCGCGGTAACGTGGACGTGCGCGTCAAGCTGGCCTGAGTGTTATAGCGCCAGAACGCAAAAATGCCGGCCACGAGCGCCGGCATTTTTTTGCCTCGATAGACGCCGTTTTCGGCGTACCGAGCCCTGCATGTACTTCTTACGACGGTCGAATTACTGCGCGAGCCACGAAGGATGACGTGCTGATGCGCGACGATCCAGCTTCTTCATGCGGTATTCGAGGTCGTAAATGTCCGTGGCTTCGGCCAGATAAGCGTCGTTACGCTCCTTGTCACGCTGGTCGGCGGATTTCGTCAGGAACAGGAAGAGGCGGCTGAGCAGATACATGGTGAACCTCGCTTGGTGATATAGGGGTAATTACCTAGTGCTTGAACGAAGTATAGGGTAATCCCTAGTCATGGGCAAGTATTCAAAAGAACGTATTGAAACAAAAGACTTTTTTACAACACTCGCCCTAGGCGAGCGTCTCGTCCTGAACCGTTGCCTGCACGCGTCGCTGATGCTTGAAAAATTCCCAGAGCATGGCTGAAGCATCCGGACCTTTCGCCGAATGGAACGGCACGGTGTCGTCGCCGCCGCTCCAGGCATGCCCGAGGCCGCGCACAATGCACGTCCGCATCATGCGCCGACCGTTTTTCACGTATTCCGTGAACACGCCGTCGGGTTGCGTCTCTTCACGGCGCTCGCCGCTGCGCCACGCGCCGGTGGCATCGGTAAAGCGATTCAGACGAAGGAATTCCGCCGTCAGTTGCTCGGCGTTGACCTTCGAAACCACAGAATCCAGCTCGCCATGAACGATCACGGTCGGCATGCCGGGATAGCGGGCAACATCGGTGGCTGCGTCGATCAGCGCCACCGGGTCTTTGCGTGAGCCCCGCCGCATGATGTCCATTGCATCGATGCCGGATTTCGCAGCGCCGAATACCACGCCGGAGTGCAGTCCCACTGCCGCGAAAACCGACGGATATTTGACCGCGAGCATGGCCGCAAGCCCCGCCCCGGCCGACATTCCAGCGAGGTAGATGCGTTCGCTGTCCACGTCGTGCTGCGCGACGATTTCACGCACGAGCGAAACGACCGACGCCGCCTCGCCACCGCCCGATACCGCCGATTCCTCGTACCAGTGCCAGCAACGATGCACATGCGCAGTTTTCGACTGCTCCGGGTACAAGACTGCAAAGCCGTATTGGTCGGCCAGCAAGTTGACGCGCGTGCCTTGCGCCAAGTCTTCGGCCGATTGCTGGCAGCCGTGCATCATCACCAGCAGCGGCATGGGTGCAGCGGCAGCATTAGCCGGCAAATACAATGCGTATGCCAGATGGTTCACGAAACGGCCGGCAGCCGGGGGCGCCGAATGGAACGAACGGGTCCATTTCCCCGCCGCCCATGCCGATGCACGCGGCCGCACGCGCGACTCACGCTCGGCTCGGGCCTTTACTGGCGTGCGCGGCCTGACCGCAGGCTTCGGGCTTGCCGCGGATTTTGCGGCCTTGGGAATCACCGGCCGAGTCGACGTCCGCGGCTTGGGCGTTCTTGACGGCGCAATTTGTGTGGCGACCAGGCGTTTCAAGCCTTTCAGCCACAATTTTGTCAGACTTTTAGGCATCGAATCAGATCCCGCGCACTTGATAAGTCGGCCGTCAAACCCAACAGGAATGACGGAAGTTGTGCAGTGCACAATAGCATTTATTCGAAAGACTTGCGCGCGACACAGAATTTCACCTTGCTGCGTATTGTTGATATTTGGCCATACGAAGAGGGCGATTTAGCCGATTTTGTGTTTCATCTCCGTCAGTCTCGAGGATCACTGCAATAAGTTTAGGAGATGGGCTGACGGTTATAATGTCTGCTTTTTCCGCTTTGCAGAACAATCTTCATGCCTGACTTGCCACTATCACTCTGGCTCTCCATTACGTCCGTCGGAAGTGTCGGCGTAATGATTCCGCTTGCTATCGTCGTAGCCGTCTGGCTCGCGCTTGGATATCCGTGGCGCTACGCCGCGTGCTGGCTTCTCGTGCTCGGCGGCGCAAGCGGTCTTGTTTTTCTTACCAAACTGGCGTTCATGGGCTGGGGCATCGGCGTGCGCGAACTGGATTTCACAGGAATCAGCGGCCACGCAATGATTTCATCGGCGGTACTGCCGGTCGCGTTGTTCGTTGCTTGCCTGCCGGGGCGGCAATGGGTTCGAGCGCTCGGCGTCGTCCTTGGACTGCTGATTGGAATCGTGGTCGGCGTGTCACGCATCCTTCTGAATGCGCATTCGGTCTCGGAAGTTGTCACTGGTTGCGGGCTCGGCGCGCTGACGGCGCTTCTCTTCGTGGCTTATGCGTGGCGTGCGGAATCAGGCAAGTTGTCTCCCGCACCGGTCGCGGTAAGTCTCGCGATCGTCGCGGTGGTGCTGCACGGGATCCCCGTTCCCACGCAGCGCTGGATTACCGACATCGCGCTGCAGTTGTCCGGCCGCGATCAGCCGTTTATCCGGGCGCGCTGGAAAGCCGGCCAATACGACAAGCCGGCCGCCGCGCCGGCAAGGCATATCGATGTCCGGTTCGGTGGTCCAACCGAATCCTGATCGCGCCGGGACGGGTATGAATCGGGCATGAATTGAGCGCGAGCTTCCCGTTATAGCTGCGAATATATTACGATGCGCTTTCCGTTCATTTCGCCCTGGCCATCGTGTTCAAATTCAAACCATCGCTGATCGCTGTCGTCCTCGCCGCTTCTTCCATTGCGTTGCAAAGCGCCGCCCATGCCGATGAAATCGTCGTCTCCGCAGCGGCTAGCCTGACCAACGCGTTCAAGGCGATTGGCGAATCGTACGAAAAGCAGCATCCCGGCACGAAGGTCCTGATGAATTTCGGCGCGTCCGACGTGCTGATGCAGCAGATCGTGAAGGGTGCGCCTGCCGATGTCTTCGCATCGGCCGATCAGAAAGCAATGGACAAGGCCATCCAGGAAAAAGTGATCGCCACCGAATCGCGCCGTGACTTTGCCGCGAATTCGCTTGTGTTGATCGTGCCGAAGGACAGCGCGTTCGCGCCGGCCAGCGTGAAGGACCTCACCGAAGCCAGCGTGAAACGGGTCGCTTACGGCGACCCGGCGTCGGTACCGGTCGGCCGCTATACGGAAGGCGCGCTCAAGGACGCGGGCGCCTGGGATGCGGTCAGCGCGAAGGGCGTGCTTGCGGCGAACGTGCGCCAAAGCTTGGACTATGTGGCGCGCGGCGAAGTGGACGCGGGGTTCGTGTTCAGCACGGACGCCGCTGTGATGCCCGAGCGCGTGAAAGTGGCGCTGACCGTGCCGACGCAAACATCGATCACCTATCCGATCGCGCAAGTCGCGCAAAGCAAGCATGCCGCCGACGCGCAATCGTTCATTGCGTATGTGTTGTCGCCGGAAGGTCAGAAGACGCTCGCGCAATTCGGCTTCACGCCGCCAGTAAAGTAAATCTTCATGGAGCACGCGTGGATACCGCTGTTGTTATCGCTGAAAGTGGCGGGATGGGCCACGGCGATCGACGTCGTGCTTGGCGTCGCGGTGGCGTTCGGCTTGTCGCGCTGGCGCTCGTCGGCGCGTGAGCTTGTCGATTCGTTGCTGACACTGCCGCTTGTCATGCCGCCCACGGTGCTGGGGTATTACCTGCTCGTGCTGCTCGGCCGGCGCGGCGTGATCGGCGCATGGCTCGACAAGTTCGATATCCAGTTGGTGTTCACCTGGCAAGGCGCCGTGATCGCGTCGGCGGTGGTCGCGTTTCCGCTCGTGCTGAAATCGGCCCGTACCGCGTTTGAAGCCGTCGATCCGCAATTCGAGCGCGCCGCCCGGACGCTCGGCATCAATGAAACTGCCGTATTTTTTCGCGTCACGTTGCCGCTTGCCGCACGCGGCATCCTGGCCGGCGCGTTGCTCGCTTTTGCGCGGGCGCTCGGCGAATTCGGCGCCACGCTGATGATCGCGGGGAACCTGCCGGGCAGGACGCAGACGCTTTCGGTCGCGGTGTACGCCGCCGTGCAAGCCGGCGATGACAGCACGGCGAACGTCCTCGTGATCGTGACATCGGTGACGTGCGTGGTGATCCTGCTCGCGGCGGGGCGATTGTTGCCGCAGCGCTCGACGGCATCGGTGCGCTGAGATGACGGCCATTTCCGTGCATTTGCGCAAGCATTTCATCACGCCCGAGCGCGATTTCCTGCTTGACGTCGCATTCCGTTCCACGAGTCAGCGCATCGTGCTGTTCGGACCTTCGGGCGCAGGGAAAAGCCTGACGTTGCAGGCCATCGCCGGATTGATCCATCTGGACGAAGGCGAGATCGTGCTGAACGGCACCACGCTGCTCGATACAACCAAGGGTATCGACCTGACACCGCAAGCGCGGCGCATCGCGTATCTGTTCCAGGACTACGCGCTTTTCCCGCACCTGAACGTGCGGCAGAACATTGCATTTGGGCTGAAGCGCGGCTGGTGGAATCCATCGAAGCACGTGGCGCATGCCGATATCGACTACTGGCTGAACGCGTTCGACCTGAAGCCGGTCGCGCGTCAGTATCCGGGGCAGTTATCGGGCGGGCAGAAGCAACGCGTGGCGCTGGCCCGGGCGCTGATTCCACATCCGCAACTACTGTTGCTCGACGAGCCCTTCTCCGCACTCGACATGGCGTTGCGCCAGCGCATGCGTCAGGAACTCGCCGACCTGCAAAGCCGGCTCGATATTCCCATGGTGCTCATCACGCACGATCCCGACGATGTCGCCATGTTCGGCGATCAGGTGGTGAATCTGCGCGAGGGTATCGTGCAGATTCACGACGGTAGCAACGAGCTCAACCCGTCACACCGAGTATCACGCTCGACGCCTTGAACGCCGCGATGGCGCTCTGCCCTTCTGCCAGCCCGAGCGTCTCGACGCTTTCATTGGTGATGACGGCGGTGACCGTGGTCGAGTCATCGAGCGCCAGCGACACTTCCGCGTTTACCGCGCCGCGCGTCACCTTCGAGACCCGGCCCTTCAACTGATTGCGCGCCGAGATCCGGACAGGTTCATCCGCCATCAGGATCACCCACGATGCTTTCACCAAAGCAAACGCGTCGCAGCCTTCTTTAAGACCAAGCGATTCGGTGCTTTCGTGCGTGACGACGGCAACGATCGACTGGCCGCCCGAGAGCGCGAGTTCGATTTCGTCGTTGACGGCGCCGCGCGTGATCTTCCTGACCGTGCCGAATAATTGGTTGCGCGCACTGGTTTTCATGCCGATCCGTCCGATGAGTTGCCAGTCCTGCTCGAAGCCTTCTATGGCCGCACCCGCACGTTCGAGAAACAGCCGATGTTCACGTTCGATGGCGCCATATGTACTGATCAGTTTCAGCCCCTTCGGCGTCAGCGTCGTTCCGCCGCCACCCTTGCCGCCCGCTGCACGCACGACCAGCGCGGCGCCGGCCAGGTTGTTCATGGCATCGATGGCATCCCATGCGGCCTTGTAGCTCATCCCGACCGCCTTGGCCGCGCCCGTGATCGAACCGGTTTGACGGATGGCCGCCAGCAATGCAATGCGCGCCGCCCCGCCGAGTGTTTCGTGGCCGCTGCGAAACCACACGGCGCCGCCGACTTCGATGGACTCGTTCGGCTTATCAGGCGTTTCCTGGGTCATGGCTGCGTCGAAGGCTGGTTATAGAGTACGACGATTATATTGGATGCCTAAAAGTCAGCTGACGCGCGGCTTTTTTATCTTGCGCAGGATACGCTCGCCTTCGGCTGCATGCATCTGCTGGGCCGCGACCGCGAAGCCCTTCGCCAGTCCCTTCTGGAAATCATCGGCTTCGTCCAGGGACGCAAGACGTTGCGCGGCGACGGCTGCGTCGTTGCCGTCGCCTAAGACGCTTTGCAGATCGCCCAGCGCCTTTTCGACATGCTTGCGCGTGGATCGCGTGACGATCGAGCGGAAAAATTCCAGCGCGTACCGCAAACGCTTTGCATGGATACGGACCTTGTGCCGCGTGGGGGCACTGATGGTGGTCAGATCCGGCGCACGCTCGATCTTCCGATAATGCTTGGTGATCCGCTTTTGCGCATGCTCCGCGAGCGTTCTATGCGCGAGTTCGAGCGGCGCTTCGAGCGCGCTGAACCACTGCACGAACGATAACGCGAGACTCGCATAACGCGGCGAGTTCATCGCGTCCTGCAGGCGCTGGCGCGTGGCCATGCGGTTTGCATCGGCAGCGTGTTTTGGCCTCGACCATGAATCCTGGCTATGTTCGTCGTCGGCTACGGCGTAGGTGGCGAGCGTGGTATCGGCGAACACATCCCAGTCGCGGGCATCGGCGAGCAGATCGCCAAACCATTTCAGGTCAGGCGCGATCTGCGTGTTCCAGATTTCATCGATCCATTCGGGGAAAAGTTTGAGCGCAGTTTTGAGGCGGCGCTGCGCCACGCGCAATTGATGCACGTGCTCAGGTTCCAGTCCGCCGCGCGATGCCGCGTCGTTGCCGAACCAATGCGCCGCCACCGACTTGCCGATCTCGGCGAAGGCATCGGTTGGCGTGGCGTGGCGCGGCAATTTCAGCTTGGCGGCTTTGACCGGTTCTAGCGCGGCGGGATCGATATGAACAGGCGCGATCACGAACGGCAGCGTCTTCGTGATCTCATGCGCGACGGCGTAAAGCGCTTCACGTGATTCAGGCGTGGCTGCCAGCGTCAACTTAGCAGGGCCGTGCGCGTTTGCTTGAAGCGTCGCGCGAACCGCGTCCGACGTGTTCCATTCGCTTGCTTCCACTTTGGAGGCTTCGCCGAGAACGGCGTCGCCGTCGCCGAGTATTTTCCGCAGATCGGCAAGCCCCTCTTCCGACGCGATCCACGACCGCAGATCATCTTGCGCGTCGGGCGCAGCTTCAACGCGCCGGACAAACGGCCATTCACGATGACTCGCCGCAAACACCTTCCGTTCTCCGCGCGTTTCGATGCTCACTTCCCAGCCGTGCAAATCCGCTTCGACTTTTTGCGTCTGCAACATGAAGCCAGAACGACTTGCGCTCGAAAACGAACCCAGCTCCGACAGCGCCTTATCGGGCGGCGTGTTTGAAACGTCGTGGGAAATCATCACCAACTCGACAAGTTGCAACATAAGTTCTCCACCATGAACGCGACACTTGATAAGGCAGCAAATCCCACGCCGCGCTTTTCAATTCAGACGAATTTCAATGCTTGCGCCTGTCATCAAAACGCAATAAAGCGCGTGCAAACATGAGCAGCGTCACTGCCAGATGCCGCTTGAACGAATCAAGAAACAACGCCTCTCATCGCCAATTTGCTCCATCAGCACGCCAACCCGCCGCTTCACGCGCAGCCCAGCACAAAGGACGTTACATGCCTGACTTGACCCTTCCCGATAACAACACGCAGGGACGAACGCTCGGACGACGGCTGAGCATGCCGCTGTTCCTGGTCGTGATTGCCGGCGGCATCATCTATTGCGTCACGCACTTGCTGCACGACCTGGAATCAGTCCAGCAGTCATCCATATTGCCTTACGTCCTGCTCGGCGTAGCACTGATGATTGCCCTCGGCTTCGAATTCGTAAATGGCTTCCACGATACCGCCAACGCCGTCGCCACCGTCATCTACACACATTCGCTCGCGCCGAATCTCGCGGTCGTCTGGTCGGGCGCGTGGAATTTCCTGGGCGTGCTGGTATCGAGCGGTGCGGTCGCGTTCGGCATCCTGCAACTGCTGCCCGTGGAACTGATCCTGGGCGTAGGGACATCGCAGGGATTCGCGATGGTCTTTGCCCTGCTGATCGCCGCAATCATCTGGAACCTCGGGACGTGGGCGGTGGGGATTCCATCGTCGAGCTCGCATACGCTGATTGGATCGGTGATCGGCGTCGGGCTGATGAACCAGATGCTGCACGGCACGTCGGGTACCTCGGGCGTGGACTGGGGCCAGGCTCTCGCGGTCGGCAAGTCGCTGCTGTTTTCGCCGTTGATCGGTTTTGTGCTGGCCGGCCTGCTGCTCTACATCATGAAGCTCGTCGTGCGCGTTCCCGCGCTTTATAAGGAGCCCAAGAAAAACACGCCGCCGCCCTTCTGGATCCGGTGCCTGCTGATCCTCACCTGCACCGGCGTTTCGTTCGCGCACGGTTCAAACGATGGCCAGAAAGGCATGGGCCTCATCATGCTGATCCTGATCGGCACGGTCCCGACCGCCTATGCGTTGAACAAGGCCGTCACACCCGCCGAGACGCAAACCTTCCTGTCGGTCGGTCATCACGCATCCGAAGTGCTCGGCAAGTACACGAACGGCGCCTCGCCGGTCGCCGACCCGCGGGCTATCGTGCAGCATTACGTGCAGACCAAGACGGTCGAGCCGAATACGATCGTCGCGTTGAAACAGCTCACCGATATCATCGACGGACAAGTCGGCACCTCCGATTCCATGGCGACCGTGCCGCAAAACATCGTGGGCAACGTGCGCAACAACATGTACGTGAGCTCCGAAGCGCTGCGCCTGATGGACAAGCAGAATGCGCCGGCCTTCGCGCCCGAAGACGCCGCCGTGTTGAAGAACTACAAAGGCCAGCTCGATCACTCGACCAAGTTCATCCCGACTTGGGTGAAGGTCGCCGTTGCTGTGGCACTGGGACTCGGCACGATGGTCGGCTGGAAGCGCATTGTGGTGACGGTGGGCGAGCGCATCGGCAAGACGCATTTGACGTATGGGCAAGGCGCGTCGGCGGAACTGGTCGCAATGGTGACCATCGGCGCCGCCGACATGTACGGCCTGCCGGTCAGCACCACGCACGTGTTGTCATCGGGCGTGGCGGGGACGATGGCCGCGAATGGCTCCGGGCTGCAATGGAAAACCGTTCGCAGCCTGGCGCTGGCCTGGGTGCTGACGTTGCCGGTTTCCATCGCGTTGGCGGCCGGGTTGTTCTGGGTTTTCCGCGGGTTGTTCTGAGCGTTCTCTCACCGCTATTTTTCCCCCACGCGTCGGCGCTTCCTTATACCGCCGAC
>NZ_CAXTGZ010000012.1:0-27206 GCF_964243625.1 uncultured Caballeronia sp. | reverse complement strand
GCCGGAATTCCGCTCGGGCCGGAACACGTCCGTTCTTCAGGTGATTGTGCTTTGTCGCGTCAATGCGATATGTGGCCGGCCAAACGGAAATGCACAAACGGGTCGCGCTCCCTGCTGCCGAAGCAGGGAACGCGACCCGGCAGTCGTGCTTCAGAAACAACGTTCAAACGTCGGCGTTGGCCGCGATGAAAGTTGCAAAGGCCGCGTAGGGGAGAATCGACTTCACGCCGGCCGTAACGATCCCGAAGGTGTTGTTGCCGCTGTCGAGCACGTAATACATCGTCGATTGAATATTGTGGGTTTTCCGCGCCTGATACAGGTTCGTCAACTGGGTTGTGATGTAGGTCGCACGGTAAGCCTGCGTTTGCTCAGGACCCGTATTCCACTCGGTGATCATGAACGGCACACCGTACCGGGCCTTGCAGTACGTCGGCAAGTCGAAGCCCGGGCCCGCGCCGTCCGTGCCGATGTTGAAGATGTCACCGTACACCTCGTAGTTGTGCCACGTCGTGATGTCCCAGCGCACGATCGGATGTCCCGTGGTTCCGTCAGGTTGCGAGCCTTCCCACAAGGCGTCTGCGGCGCCGATGTCGGAGGCGCAAAAATTGATGCCGCACTTGGCGTTCGGCTGAACCGACCTCACGCCATCGAGCATACCTCGCATCACACCTCGCATGGCCGGCCAGTTCGCATTGTTGAAGTCGGCCGCCGTATTACCCGCCTGATTGAAGTCCAGAATGGTCGAATTCTGGCGGGTCAGCTCGTTCCCGCATTCGTACATGGTCACACCGTACTGTTTCAGCCTGTTCGCAACGGTCGATCCAACCATGTACGCCTGGTTGTAAGCGACGCTCTCGCCGCTCAGCACGTTCCCGGATGCGTCGGTCATTCCCTGGTTGATCAGCACGAAAAGCGTCATGCCGGCCGACTGGAAAGCTTGTGCAAGGGCCGACACCGCGTTGAGCTGCGTGGGGTCGTCGCTGACGCCGACACGGTAGGTCGACATGCCCAAACCCTTCAGCATCGTTACAACTTGCTCAGGGCTATAGGTGTAGTCGAAGTGCCCGTTGATACCGTAGAAATTTCCGGCAACCGGCGCGGTCGCGATGCGAGGGTCGGTGGCATGCAGCCAGCCTGCGGCGCCCACGTCGGCCCAGACGTAGAACTGCCCGCTCGTGTTCTGATGCCACATATTGCCGCCGTACCAGAGCAGCAAGGCGACGCCATAGTTGATGCCGGCCACCACGCCGTCGCGGTAAATCACGCCGTTCGTGACTGTCCACTGTCTGCCGACTGCGTCGTTGATATACGTGCCGGTCGGGATGGTCGTACCGTTGGGCGAGGTGCCTCTCGCAGAGCGCGGATCAAGACAAGCGGACCAGCCCGAACCTGACCACGCATAGAACTTTCCGGAAGAATTCTCGTGATAGATGGTGTTGCTGAACCACAGTACCAGCGATACGTTGTAGTTGACGCCGGCGACCGCGCCATTCTTGTACACCACGCCGCCGGACAGCGTCCAGACGGCACCGTTGCTGTCGGTCAAGGAGGCCGCCGGAGGTATTGTCGCTCCATTAGTCGATGCCCCCCCGATGGCCGCGTTCTGCAATGCCTGGACATTCGCTGCAGCGCTCACAGCGGCGCCGGTACTGCTTGCGCCCGAGCCGCCACCGCATGCGGCCAACAAATAGCTGCTACTGAAGGCCGCAAGGCCACCAAGAAATTGACGTCGTTTCAACATGGCGAGTTTTCCCCTGCCGGGCGAAGTCCGGCATAAAAAAGTTTGGTCAGTTTTTGTGCAATGCGAACGAGAAAGGCCGCCGATGAACGGCCCTTGCTAGGTTTACTTTGTGATCCTAATTTCTTGAGGAGGTCATTCCTTCATGAAGGTTTGTTTAGGATATCTAATGCACGCAATTGAATTAACGGTAGGAAAACATGAAACTTGAACCGTTTATTCAGTTCGGTACGACGTTTTCGCGTCCGAAGCAAACGTTTGGCTAATCGGTGCCAGAACGCGACGGTTAAACATGTCGCCGTGACGGATCAAAAATACCAAAGGACCCCGACGTAAAGCTCCCTGATTCAACATTTCCAAAACGGTAAAAGATACATACCCACTTTAGTATGAGTAAATGATACGCGAGCCAGATGAAAATCAAATACATTTGGTTACATCAGATGAAAAAAGCCAGAATTTTTCGGAAATTGGCCGTTTGCAGCGACGCGCTGATCTGCCGTTCTCATCAGAGGAATGTTTATATCGCAAATCTGTGCATATCGAATTGTTGTTTCGGGCAGGACACTTACCGTGGAACGCTTTTCGACAATCGAGTGCACAGGAGAAATATTGCCTCCATGTCCAGCCGGTAAATTTTTCGTTATCAGAACGGAAAAGTTGGAGATTTAAATTGGGGCATGACTAAAGTTGTGGCCTCAGGAGTCGATACTACGAATTAACTGATAACCAGCTTCCACCACTAAAAGGTATATGTCGAAAGCGCCTGTGCCCGCAAACGAAGCAGCTCGACTACGCCTCTTACAAGGGCTGGACGTCCTCGATACACCCGCTGACGAAGCCTTTGACCGCATCACCCGGATCGCTGCCGAGATGCTGCAGGTGCCGATCGCCCTGATCTCCCTGGTCGATGAATACCGTCAGTGGTTTAAATCGCGAGTAGGCCTCGACGTTTGCGAAACCAGCCGCGACCTCGCCTTTTGCGCGCATGCGCTGGATATCGACAAGATCCTGCTGGTGGAGGATGCGCTCGAAGATGCCCGCTTTGCAGACAACCCGCTGGTCACTGGCGCACCGTTCATCCGCTTTTATGCGGGCATTCCGCTGCGTTCCGCGGAAGGTCTCGTGCTCGGCACGCTATGCGTGATCGATACAAAACCCCGCACGCTCAGCGGCTCCGCCATCAGCGCGTTGCACGACCTGGCGCGCACCGTTGAAAGAGAATTGCTGCACAAGGAAACCGCGCGGGTTGGCCGGGCCGTGCAGGAATTCGACCGCCGTAATCTCGCGCTGAGCGCATCTCGCTTCGAGACCATTTTCAGGCAGACGCCAACCGGAAAGGCCATCGTCGATCTGAGCGGCCGGTTTATCGATGTCAATTCAAAACTTTGCGAAATTACCGGCTATAGCGCCGAACAGCTCCTCAGCCTGACATTCCCGGAAATTACGGTGGAAGCCGATCTTGCGATGGATCTCCAACTCGTCGCCGATCTGCTGTTCGGCCGAAGGAAGACCTATTCGCTGGAAAAGCGCTACAGGCGACGAGACGGCACGATCGTCTGGGTCGATCTGAGCGTGGCGCTCGTACGCGATGAAACCGGTCAGCCGCTGCACTTCATCAGCGTCATCCAGGACATCTCAGCGCGCAAGGACAGCGAGAAGTTCCTGCGCGACTATCAGCACGAGCTCGAGCAGCGCGTCACCGAACGCACGGCCGAATTGACGCAGAGCCGGGAAACGCTGCAGACCATCACCAATAACCTGCCGATTCTTATCGGCCATGTAGACGCGAACCTGCGCTACCAGTTCAACAACGACGTGTATCGCGATGTCTTCGGCGTGGAGCCGGGCAGCCTGCGCGGGAAATCGCTCGAGGAGACACTGGGTTCTTCACTTTTCGAGGAGCTTCGTCCGTACTTCGAACGCGCCCTGGCGGGCGAGCGGGTCACGTACGACAATGTCCGCTATTGGCCGCAGCATGAGCGCATCTGGAGTGCGACCTACATTCCCGATATTCGCGGCGACAAGGTCGCGGGCTTTTACATCATGAGCCAGGACATCACCGACCGGAAGCTCGCGGAAAACGTGCTCTTGGCCAAGGCCATGCTTGACCCGTTGACCGGCCTGCCGAATCGCCGGGCATTGCATGAAGAACTGGCCCGAGCAGTCGAACACGGCAAGCGCGAAGCCGTCCCGTTCGCGTTGTTCTTTCTCGATCTCGACGGGTTCAAGACCGTCAACGATACCTACGGGCACGACGCCGGTGATGCATTGCTGATCGAAGTGGGCAAGCGATTGAAGAAAGTCGTTCGCCAGAACGATGTTGTCAGCCGCCTCGCCGGCGACGAATTCATCATCCTGAGCCAGGGAATCGCTACAGCGAATGCGTGCAGCCGGGTTGCGCAGGACATCTGCCGCACCTTGACGCGTCCGTTTGTCCTGCCGGGCGTCACCGTCGACATCAGTACGAGCGTAGGCATCACGATGTGCACCGACGCCCGCCAGGCATCCGCCGATGAACTCATCAGCAGCGCGGACGGCGCGATGTATGAAGCCAAGCGAAAAGGCCGCAACGGCTTCCGGTTTGCACGGGACCCGCATATCCGGATCGAACAGATGGGCGAA
Organism: uncultured Caballeronia sp.; assembly: GCF_964243625.1. NCBI lineage: Bacteria > Pseudomonadati > Pseudomonadota > Betaproteobacteria > Burkholderiales > Burkholderiaceae > Caballeronia > uncultured Caballeronia sp. Next base: position 22,843 of record NZ_CAXTGZ010000012.1, on the reverse strand, counting down.
GACCCGGTACCGTTGCCGGCGAAAATCGCGCAGGCCGTTTGAAGAGGAACCTGGTGTCAGTCCGGAACGGACGCGGCCCCCACGAACGCGGCTAAGGACGGAACGATCCGTTCGATCACACGAGCCCATCCGCGATCCCCGCTTCTTTGCCTGAAGAGGCGCACGTTCTGCGGATACCACGGCGAATCATCGCGGTCATTCATCCAGCGCCAGTCCACATCGCGAGCGGGCAGCAAGACCCAGCACGGCTTGCCCAGCGAAGCCGCAAGGTGTGCAATCGACGTATCCACGCAGATCACAAGATCAAGCTCGGCAATGACCGCAGCGCTGTCCGCGAGATCCGTCACCGCCGAGCCGAGATGCAGCAGCGGCTGATTCTCCGGCGCGTGGGCCGCCTCCTCTTCGCCCTGTCCTTTTTGCAGACTCACGAAACGGGCGCCGGGCACGGACCAGAGGGGCGCAAGCGTCGCCACGGAAGGCAGGGACCGGTTTGCGTCGTTGTGATGCTTCGGGTTGCCTTTCCATACAAGCCCGATCCTGACGGCACCGCGCAGTGCGGCGATTGGAGGGCGCCATTGATCGATAAGCGCTTGATCCGGACGCAAACGCAACGGCTCAGGAATGCTCTCGACTGTAGTCCTGAAATGCAGCGGCGCGCTCACAAGACTGGTCCAGTAATCGAACGATGCGGATTGCGCCTGTGCCGTGGCGTGATCCAGCACCGCGTCGACACCACTGCCATTTGCAAGTAGCCGATGCAACGCGTTCACGCACCCAAGCGCGACGTGCCGCGCGCCTGCTGCTTTGAGCATCGGCAGGTACCGGGCGAACTGAACCATGTCGCCGAGGCCGTCTTCCTGCCAGACCAGCAACGACTTGCCGGCGAGCGGCTCGCCTTGCCATTGCTGACAGCCAAGCATCGTCTTCGACTGACCATGAACAAACAGCGGGTAATCGTAACGCGATTCGTAGCGTTCCCAGCCTTCGTCGAAGCGCCCCATGCTCATCAGCAGCGTCGAGAGACCGAGTGACGCGTCCCGATAGCCGGGACGCAGCACGAGCGCCCGACGGTAAGCCGATTCGGACTCGTCCAGACGCCGGACCTGACGCATCAGACTGGCGAGGTTATAGTGCGCTTCCGCAAGGTCAGGGTTGAGGCACAACGCGATCCGGATGTGCGATTCGGCTTCTGAAAAGCGATCGAGCACCTCAAGCAGGTTGCCCAGATTGTTGTGCGCTTCTGCGGCGGCCGGCATGATCCGCAGCACGTGCCGATATTCGGCCTCGGCGTCCCCAAAGCGATGTTCCCGGAACAGTATGCTGGCAAGGTGGAAACGCGCCTCCGCTGTGTCGGGGCTTTTTGCCAGCACCTCGCGAAACAGCGTTTCCGCTTCGGCGACGCGGCCGAGTCCCTTCAACATCACACCCAGGTTTTGATACGCGCCGGTCACGTCAGGCGCGATCTCGATCGATACTCGCCAGTATTTTTCCGCGTCGAGTGTCCGGCCCAGGCCGAGCGAACAGAACGCCGCGATGTCCAGTGCCAGCACGCGATCGGCACCTGCGTCGCAAGAGTCGAGCAGGGGTTGCACGAGCGCCAGCGCATCGGCAAAGCGGCCGCTCTGCCGATGCGCGTCTGCCTGAAGCACAACGCCATGCGGCGCGGTTGCGGTCATGTCTGCCATTGAACGGAAAGTGGGAATCGACGGTCAGAGCTTACCGCGCATGCTGTCGCCGCGAATCAGGGATTTGCGACGATCAATCCGCGCTATTCGCCGAAACAAGTCCCGCGTTCTACCCCAGTTTGTCGTCCACCCATGCCATGAACGCCGCGATCAGCGGCGACTCCATCAGTTCATTTCGACGCACCCAATAATACGCATGCTTCGCCGGCACAGTGATGCGAAACGGGCGGATCAGGGTGCCATCGGCGAGATCGTCGCGTACCGAGACGCTGTCGCCCAGCGCCACGCCCTGCCCTCGCACGGCCGCTTCGATCCCGACGTGCGCAATGCCGATCTCGAGGATGCGCAAGCCCGCAAGTTTGTCCGCCGATGCCGCCGCGAGCCATCGTGTCCATGAACCGGCGTATTCGCAGAACAAGGTCCGGTTCGCCAGGTCCTGCACCGTGCGCAACGTGCGCGGACCGTTCATCAACGCGGGGCTCACCACGGGGAACAGGACCGGATGCGTGATGAGCTTGACGTCGCGATCGCGCCAGCGGCCTTCGCCGTAGCGAATGCACAGGTCGACATCGGAGGAATATATTTCCTTGTCATCGTTCGACGGAATCAGCTTCAGGTTCACCGCCGGAAACTGCTCGAGGAAATCGCCGATGTGCCGCGCGAGCCAGCGCGACGTAAACAGCAATGGCGCCGATACCACCAGATCCCCCGCGATCGCCGGCGAATCGAGCCTCACGACGGCCGTCGCGATCATGTCGAACGCGGTCTTGACCGGCTGCAGCAACGCCTCGCCCGCGGGCGTCAGCTTCACGCGCGCCTTCGAACGGATGAACAGGGCGACGCCCAGCGTACTTTCCAGCACACGCACCTGATGACTGACGGCGCTCGCGGTGACGCTGAGTTCATCGGCGGCGGCCGCGACCGTGCCATGCCGGGCGGTGGCTTCAAATGCGCGCAACGGGTTGAGCGGCGGCAATCTGTGGCGCATGGCGGGAACCCGGAGATGCTGAGAAAAATTTGATTTGATGCGAATTTAATTCTCTGTACAAGCAAAAAATTTGAACGATTAAGCTAGTCGTAATGAGCAGAACGCCTTAACGAACAGGAAAACCCATGACCACGAATGCAGCAACCGAACGCCTCTGGGGCGGCCGCTTCAAATCCGGCCCCTCGCTCGCGCTGGAAAACCTCTCCCGTTCGGATCCCAGCTTCTTTCGCCTCGCCCCCTACGATCTTGCCGGTTCGCGTGCGCACGCGAACGAACTCGAACGCGCGGGGATCCTGAGCGCGGCCGAGCTCGAGCAGTTGCTTGGCACGATGGATCAGATCGAAAAGGAATTCGCCGCGGGCGAACTTGCGCCCATCCTCGCCGATGAAGACGTCCACACGTTCCTGGAACGCGAGCTGACGCAGCGGCTGAAGGCGGTCGGCGGGAAACTGCGCGCAGGACGTTCGCGCAACGACCAGGCGGCGAACGACTTGCGTTTGTATCTGCGGGACAAGGCACGACAGCTCGCGATCGCGGTGAATGAACTGCAGGATGCGTTGATCGAACAGGCAAACGCGCACGTGGAAACCATCACGGCCGGCTTCACGCATTTGCAGCCGGCCCAGCCGATCGTGTTTGCGCATCAGTTGCTCGCGCATGCGCAATCGATCTATCGCGATGTGGACCGTCTGGTCGACTGGGACCGCCGTTCCGCGCGCTCGCCGCTGGGCGCGGCGGCGTTGGCCGGGTCCGCGATCTGTTTGCGCGCCGATCTGTCAGCGCTCGAACTCGGTTACGACGGCCCGTGCGAAAACTCCATCGATGCCGTCGCTTCACGCGACCACGTCGCCGAGTTCACGTTTATCCTGAGCATGTTGTCGGTGAATCTTTCGCGCTTGTCCGAAGAAGTGATCCTGTGGACATCGCGCCAGTTCCGCTGGGTCGAACTCGACGACGCCTACGCCACCGGCAGCTCGATCATGCCGCAGAAAAAGAACTCGGATATCGCAGAGCTCACGCGCGGCAAGGCGGGCCGGTTGATCGGCAACCTGAGCGGCTTGCTGGCCACGCTCAAGTCATTGCCGCTCGCATATAACCGCGATCTGGCGGAAGACAAGATCGCGGCGTTCGACAGCATCGATACACTCGAACTCGTGCTGCCCGCCATGGCCGGTATGATCCGCACAATGCGCGTGAACGTGGCTGAAATGCGCGCTCAGGCGCCGCTCGGGTTTACGCTGGCAACCGAAGTCGCCGACTGGCTCGCGCTGCGCGGCGTGCCGTTCAGTGAGGCGCACGAGATCCCCGGCGCGCGGGTGCGGGCGTGCGAGCAGCAAGTTATTGAACTCGGCGATGTATCGATTGCGACGCTCGCTCACGTCGATGCACGGCTTGAACCCGCCGTCCTCGATCACGTCACGCTGGACGCCGCGGTCGCAGCGCGCAGCGGGTATGGCGGCACGGCGCCGGCTCGCGTGAAGGAACAGATCACGCGGCTGCGCATGGCAATAGACAAACAGGCCGCATGGGCGGCCGACTACAAGGGACCTACATGCTGAGTGCATCGAACGAACGGGAATCGAACCATCGCGCGGCGCACGAAAGCGCCGGCGCGTTCGCCGATATCTCGCACTTCGAACACGTTCCGCGGCGTTATTACGGACGCTATGTTGCATCGGCCGTGATCCTCGCGATAGTCGCGTACATCGTCCTGGCGTTTGCGCGCGGACAGATCGACTGGGCGGTGGTCGCGCGTTTCCTCACAGCCAAGTCGATCCTGAAAGGTCTCGCCAATACCGTCATCATGACCATTCTCGCGATGGCGCTTGGCATCGTGCTAGGCGTGGTCGTGGCGATCATGCGGCTCTCGACCAACCCGGTTCTGCGCAGCGTTGCTTATGCCTATGTGTGGCTGTTTCGCGGCACGCCGGTGATCCTTCAGTTGCTGTTGTGGTTCAACCTGGCGCTCGTGTTTCCCATCATGGGCATTCCCGGATTGTTCGAGTTCCGTACCGTCGACATCATGACGCCGTTCCTTGCCGCATTGCTCGGGCTTGGCATCAACCAGGGTGCGTACACATCCGAAGTCGTGCGCGCGGGTCTCCTTTCCGTCGATACCGGCCAGTACGAAGCCGCGAAGTCCATCGGCATGCCGAGGTTGCAGGCGCTGCGCCGCATCATCCTGCCGCAGGCCATGCGCGTGATCGTGCCGCCTATCGGCAATGAACTGATCGGCATGGCGAAACTCACGTCGCTTGCAAGCGTGATCCAGTACGCCGAGATGCTGCACAACGCCGAGAATATCTATTACGCAAACGCCCGCGTGATCGAATTGCTGATGGTCGCGGGCGTCTGGTATCTCGTGATCGTTACCGTGCTTTCCATGCTGCAGTCACGCGTCGAAGTCCGCTTTGCACGCGGCGCGGGCCGCGCGTCGGCGAAGCAATGACGCAAGAGAACACGGGAATGAATACAGCCATGAACCCATTAGTCAAAGCCGTCGATCTACGCAAGTCCTATGGCGAATTTCAGGCGCTGCAGGGCGTTCACCTCGACGTCGAGAAAGGCGAGGTGCTTTGCATCATCGGGCCATCGGGCTCGGGCAAAAGCACGTTCCTGCGCTGTATCAACCAGCTCGAAACCATCAGCGGCGGCGCGTTGTGGGTGAACGGAGAACTGGTCGGGTACCGTCGCGTGGAGAACAAACTTTACCCGCTTTCAGAAAAACAGATGGCGCGGCAACGGCTCGCGACCGGCATGGTGTTTCAGCGCTTCAACCTGTTCCCCCATATGACCGCGCTGGAAAACGTGATCGAAGGACCGGTGCAGGTGCTGAAGAAGAAAAAATCCGAAGCGGTGGAAGAAGCACGGGCGTTGCTTGCGCGCGTCGGCCTCGGCCACAAGTGCGATGCCTTCCCGGTGGAGTTGTCGGGCGGCCAGCAGCAGCGCGTCGCCATAGCACGCGCCCTGGCGATGCATCCGCAGCTCATGCTCTTCGATGAACCCACCTCCGCGCTCGACCCTGAACTTGTCGGCGAAGTGCTGAGCGTGATGCGCGATCTCGCGAGGAGCGGCATGACGATGATCGTGGTCACGCACGAACTCGGCTTCGCCCGCGAAGTGGCGAACCGCGTTGTCTTCATGGATCAAGGCAAGATCGTGGAAACCGGCACCCCCGAACAAGTGTTGTCTCAACCGCAGCAGCAGCGTACGCAGGACTTCATATCGGCCGTGCTGTCCTGATTTTTTACGGCGTAACCGTATTGCCCATCAACCTCTAGCTCAGGCGACTACTCATGATCGACTCCTTGTTCCGGCGCACCCTTGGCGGTTTTTTAGTTGGGGCCGTGATGCTGAGTGCATCGTTTGCACACGCCCAAACGCCCGTTGGCGGCAAAGGAACGCTTACGGCTGCCATCGTGCCGAACTATCCGCCGTTCGAATACAAGGACCCCGCCACCGACGAACTCACCGGTTTCGACGTCGATCTCGGCAATGCGCTCGCCGCGAAGATGGGCGTCAAGCTGAAGTGGGAAGAAACCAGTTTCGACCAGATGATGAGCGCGCTGACCACGCATCGTGTGGACGTGATCTTGTCGGGCATGACCGACTTGCCGCCGCGTCGAGAATCCGTGAACTTCCTCGATTACATCAAGACCGGTCCGCAGTTCTACACGCTGAAAGCACGCGGCGGCGAATACGCGCAGATCGAAGCAGTCTGCGGCAAACGCGTGGGGTCGAGCCGGCGTACATCGTTTCCCGACGACACCAAGACATGGAGCGACGAGCATTGCGTAAAGGCCGGCAAGCCTGCAATCGTGGTCGTAGGCACGGACGGTTCCGCCGACGCCCGCCTGCAATTGCGTCAGGGCCGGCTCGACGCGGCCGTGCAAGGCGGGGAGACCTTGCCGTATCAGAACACGCTGGAAAAGGATGCGTACGCGCCGATTGGACAGCCCTTCCTTTCGCAGTACACGGCCATCGGCATGGCGAAGGACAACACCGCGTTGAGCGACGCCATGAAGCAAGCGTTCGGAAAGCTCCTCGCCGACGGCACCTACAAGAAGATCCTGACGAAATGGGGCCTGCAGGAGCATGCGGTATCGAAGGTCGTGATCAACTCGCAGGAATAAGCCCGCACGGAAAAACGAAGTGGCTGGGCGAATTCTTCGAAATTGGCCCTGTTTCCGCAGGCGGTTTTTAGCGCATCATTGCGTGTTGGCATCGGGGATTGCTTCCGGAGCCGATCAAGCCGCCAAGGATACAGGAGCCTGAATGTATATCCCCGCCCACTTTGCCGAAACTCGCGCTGACGAGCTTCATCGGCTGATGAACGAATACCCGCTTGCCGCGCTCGTCACCCACGGCCCGGACGGACTCGATGCGAATCATGTGCCCTTCGAACTGGATGCATCGGGGGGCAGTCATGGCATTCTGCGAGCGCACGTCGCGCGGGCGAATCCGGTCTGGAAAGAAGTGGTGGACGGCGCCGAGGTGCTCGTGATCTTTCGCGGACCCGAGCACTACATTTCGCCGAACTGGTACCCGAGCAAGCACGAGGCGCATCGGCAAGTGCCGACGTGGAACTATCAGGTAGTCCATGCGCATGGAAAGATCACGATCCGCGATGACGAAAAATTCCTGCGCGGACTCGTTGGGCGGCTCACGAGAGTGCATGAAGCCGGCGAGGAGAAGCCCTGGAAAATGGGCGATTCAACCCGCGAATATATCGATTCGATGCTGGCGGCCATCGTCGGCATCGAGATCGAGATCACGCGGCTGGTCGGGAAATCGAAGCTCGGCCAGAACAAGGAGCGACGCGACCTTCAGGGCGCAATAGACGGTTTGCGTGCCAACGGCGAACAGCCGCTTGCCGACGTAATGTCCATAGCGCTCGCCGCCAAACCGGAGTGACAAAACGGGCGTTGCCTGAAGCCACGCCCGTTGTTCAATCAAGCCTCGATCAACGCTCGACCTGACGATTCCAGCGCGCGTCCCACTGCGGACGATTCGCGTTGATCACATCCCAGTCCACCGTGTTGACCTTCTTTACGAGGTCATCGAGATTGCCGAGTTGCTGTTGCATGGCGTCGGTCATCTTCGCCTGACGGTTCGTCGGAATCTGGCGACCGGCGCTCGCCGCCTTCGTTTGCGCCGATGCCGAGATCATGAACGCCGCAAGTTTCTGCGCCAGTTCCGGGTCGGGATTATTCGCGACGACGCATTCATCCACGAGCAGGAGCACCGGTCCTTCCTTCGGGTTCACGTAGGCAACGGGAATGCCCTTCGTCTGCAGATCGCCGGCGGCCGTTGGGGTCAGCGGGAACAATCCGGCCTGACCCGTTTGCACCATCTCCGAGATCTTCGCCGAGTTCGGAATGTACTCGATCACATTCTTGCCTACCGTGCTCTGCCACTTCGTGAAGCCCGGTTCGACGTTCTTTTCCGTGCCGCCTTCAAGGCGGTTGATCATCAGGAAACCATGCAGGCCGAACGTGCTGCTCGATGCCGACTGGAAGACCACCTTGTCCTTGTATTTTGGATCGGCGAAGTCCATCCAGGAGGTCGGCGGTGCCCAGCCTTTTTCCTTGAACAACTTCGTGTTGTATGCGATGCCAGTCATGCCGAGCTGCACGCCTGCGCCGATGTCGTCCTTCATGCGTGCGAAGGGGTAGAGTTGCTGGAGCTCGGGACCTGCCGCCATTTTCTGGCATACACCCATGCTGACAGCGCGGGCCATGACGCCATCGTCAAGGAACACTACGTGGATCTGCGGTTTTGCTTTATTTGCCAACAGCTTCGCCAGGATGTCCGAGGACGTGCCCGGGACTACGACTACCTTGACGTTGTTGGCCTTTTCGAAGTCAGGGAGCACCTCGCTGGTGTAGGCCTTTTCCATCGGGCCACCGTTCATTCCTATGTATATGGTCTTGGTTTCTGCGTGGGCGGGGATCGAGGCCAAAAGGCCCGCAGCACAGAGGGCGCTCGTGAGACTCGCTAGGGATTTTTTCATTGGAGTTGCTCCTTGGTAACAGGGTCTTTTCGTCGTTTTGTTGTTGGGGGTTTGCTTTTGCTTTAGCGGGTGGTTCTTTGCCGGGTTGATGCTTTTTGCGCCCGCGCGCATCTCGCTCTAACTGTTCTTTTTCGCACTGTTAGCCACTGTCCGTGGCGGGACTTCATTTCACGGGTTTTGCGCTCGCGCTCGGGACAGTGTTCGTTGCGGTCGGGTTTGGTGCTGGGTTGCTGCTTTTAAGGCTTTCGCGAGTTCCGTTTTAAATGACTTTTTTCGCACTATTAGCCACTGTCCGTGGCGGGACTTCATTTCTTTTTCCAACGGCGAAAAAGAAACGAAGCAAAGAAAACGCCTCTCCACCGATGGCTCATAAGTGTCCCGAGCGTGCACGTTTATCTGTTTGGTACTTCAGAAGAACGCTCGACGCCGGCATTCAGAACACTTGGAACCCTCCCCCTCCGTCAACAGCAACCCACACGCTTCGCCACCAGTGTGGGAATCCGTTAAGCAGGAAAACCACCCCTCACGCGCCGTGCGAACTATCAGTCAAGCAGCCGCTACTCCCGACCATCTCTTGATCGAGAAACCATCTATCGGTGTGCTCGTCTTTCCGTCTATCACCAAGTCCGCCAGGACTTCACCAACCCCCGGCGCAAGCAAAAAGCCACCGCCAGAAAAGCCGAAAGCGTGGAGCAGCTTTGGCGTCGTTTGGCTAGGGCCAATCACGGGGTTGTCATCGGGTGTGCTGCCTTCAACGCCAGTCCAGGTTCGCAACAGCAACGCGTTTTTAAGTCTCGGCAATAGCTCACATGCCGCTCTCATTACTGTGCGTGTGGTCTCGGTCAGCGGTTGTGCATATTCTCCATCACCCAAACCGCGGCCGCCGCCAATCACCACGTTTCCTCGCGATACCTGACGCGCGTAGATTCCGCCGCCATACACGCCCAGATTGTGATCGATGAAATACGGCATCGGCTCCGTCACCCACATGTTCGGATAGATCGGCTCCATCGGAATGGACTCACCGAAGAAACCCGCTACGGTGTTGCCCCACGCACCCGCCGAATTGATCAGCCAGTCAGCTCGCGCCTCAATCGTCACACCCGAATCATGGCGCGCCTGGATCACAAACTGCTCGCCATCTCGCGTGATTTGCGTCACCGCCGTCTGCTCGCGGACATCGGCGCCAGCCACGCGCGCAGCGCGCGCAAACGCAGGCGATACAATTCGCGGATTCGCATGACCATCGCCAGGACATAACGAACCGCCCAACGCCGCCGGGCCTAGCCACGGGTAGCGCCGGCGAAACGACGGACCACTCATCACCTGCAGGTCAAGACCATATGGATTTGCGAGCTGCGCGTATGCTTCGAGCGCCGCAAGGTCCGCTTCACTGCGCGCGAGGCGCAAATGGCCCGATATCACAAACTCGCCATCCGTTCCGATCAACTCCGGCAACCTGTCCCAGATCGCCCGCGCACGCACGGCAAGCGGCAATTGCACTGCGGAACGCCCTTGCCGGCGAACACCGCCATAGTTCACACCGCTCGCCTGCGCACCGCAATAGCGGCGCTCGAACAAGCCGACCTTCAAGCCGCGCTTGGCAAGCATCAGCGCCGCCGATGAACCAACCAGTCCGCCACCCACCACCATCACGTCGAAGCGCAAGGTTTCATTCATCGCGGGCGTGCTCCGGGATCGGGGAAAGATCGTCTGCGCCGTTCATGTCCGCCATCAACGCAATCGATAAAGGCACCGGCTTGATCGGTGCCTGTCCCCGCAAACGACCAACATCGGCAATGCTCTTGCCCGTCTCCGCACTCAACAACTCGGCTGCAGCCGCGCCGCACATGCGACCCTGGCATCGGCCCATGCCGACGCGCGTGAGCGCCTTCAGCCGGTTGATCTCGCTTGCTTCACCATCACGGATGCATCGGCGTAACGTGCCCGCGGTCACTTCCTCACAACGGCATACAGTCATGTCGTCCGGCCATGCCGATGCACAGTCCGAGGGCGGCGCAAATGCCTGCTCCAGCCCCACGCGAAACCGAGCGATGGTCGAAAGTTGCCGGTCGAGTTTCGATGCTTCTCCGATGTCCGCAGCAGGATGCTTGAGGTCTTCGAGCATCGCCAATGCGGCACGTCGCCCGGCCAGTTCAGCCGCGTCCGCGCCGGCTATACCTGCGCCGTCGCCCGCCAGATAAACACCCGCTACGGAGCTGCGGCCGGCGGTATCGCGCTCCGGTAGCCATGCGCGATTCAGCGCATCGAAACTGAAGCGGCAACCGGCAAGATCAGCGAGCTGCGTCTCGGACCGCAAGCCGTATCCAAAGCCGATTGCGTCGCACGGGATGGTCATTTCACGCGCGCCGTCGCTGAAGGTGATGCCCTGAACGGCGCCATGTCCGTCAGCGCGCACGATGCGCACACCGCGCTCGATGCGAACGCCATGCGCCGCCAGCCAGCCGACGTAATACAAACCTTTCGCAAACGTAGATGGCTGCTTCAGCAAGCGCGGCGTCGCGGCGAATTGTCTGGAGAATGGATTGGTGTCGAGTATTGCTTCGACCTGCGCGCCCGCTTTCGCGTACTGATATGCGACAAGATAAAGCAGCGGCCCGGTTCCCGCGAACACGACCCGCCGTCCGATCGAGCAGCCTTGCGCCTTCAACGCAATCTGCGATGCGCCCAGCGTATAAACACCCGGCAAGGTCCATCCCGGGAACGGCAGGATGCGATCCGTTGCGCCCGTCGCGATAAGCAGATGCGAATACGGCACCGTCCGCTGACGCCCCGCATGGAAGGTATCGAGTTGCCCCGCCCCGCATCCCCAGACGAGCGTATCCGGCCGGTAATCCAGCTTCGACATCAGGTTTGCCATCGTCGAATGTACGGCGTCGGCCTTGCGCGCCTCCATGCCATATAGCGCGCTTTTGGCGCGGGCGAAGCCAGCATCGGCCGGCGGCTGCCGATAGATCTGACCACCGGCACGCGCCGCTTCGTCGATGACAACCGGCCTCAAGCCCGCCGCCACCAGTGTCTCGGCCGCGCGCACGCCCGCAGGACCTGCGCCGACAATCACGATGTGCTTTTGATCGCTCATGCTTCAATGGGCCGCGTCTGAATACGCATACCGTCCTTGATGATCGTTGAACATGCCCTGATCCGCGTGCCGTCTTCCAGTTGCACCCAGCAGTCCTGGCACGCGCCCATCAGGCAAAATCCCGCACGCGGTTCGCCGCTGAATTCGGTGTTGCGCACGCGCCGCGTAGTCAGCAGGATGGCGCTCAGCACCGTATCGCCGGTCAACGCAGTTGCAGATGTACCATCCAGTACAAAATTCACGGCCTTGCGATGTGTCTCCGTCAATCGAACGAATTGCGGCTGTGGGTCTTGTGTCATGGGCTCGAATCAATGCGTTCCGATCAGGATGCGGTTCAGTCCGTACACGCGATCGAGCAGGATCATCGCGCCCGCGGTGATGAAGATCACGAGCGCGGAAACCGACGCCATCATCGGGTCGATCGATTCCGTCGCGTACATGTACATGCGCACGGGCAGCGTGACCGTCTGCGGCGATGTGACGAAGATCGACATGGTCAGTTCATCGAAGCTGTTGATGAACGCCAGCAGCCAGCCGCCTGTGATGCCGGGCAGAATCATCGGCAACGTGATACGGCGAAACGAGGTCCAGCGGTCGGCCCCAAGCGACTGCGCCGCATGTTCGATACTGCGATCCATGCCACTGACAGACGCCAGCACGAGCCGCATCACGAACGGCGTGATGATGATCATGTGCGCCGCGACGAGCCACGGAAACGATCCGGTCGCGCCGATCATCGCGAAGAATCGCAGGAACGCGATGCCGAGCACGAGGCTCGGAATCACCAGCGGCGAGAGAAACAGGCCGTTAAGAAATTCGCGCCCGGGGAAGCGTTCACGCCCTATAGCGAGCGCCGCGGGCAAGGCGAGCGCGAGCGACAACGTAGCCGATGAAAACGCCAGCTTGATGCTGTTCGCAAACGCCGAGATGAAATCCGGATAGTCGAGGATCGCGCGGAACCAGCGCAGCGACAAACCGTGCGTGGGGAGCGTCAACGTCTGCTCCGGCGTGAACGCGACGAGCACCACGATCACGAGCGGCGCAAGCACGAACAGGATCACGAGCGTGTGGAAGCTCAGTGCAATGAGGCCGTTCTTTCGCATGGCGGCGGCCTCCTTAGCCGAGGCTTCTGGAGTAACGCCGCTCCAGAACCCTGTAATACGTGATCATGATGATGAGGTTCGCGATCAGCAGCAAAATGGCAATGGTCGCGCCGAGCGGCCAGTTGAGCGAACCAAGGAATTCATCGTATACCGCGGTCGCCGCGACTTTCAGACGGCGTCCACCGAGCAGACCCGGAATCGCAAACGCGCTCGCCGACAACCCGAACACCATCAGGCTGCCCGAGAGAATGCCGGGCGCAACTTGCGGCAACACGATTCGTCGCAAGGTCGTAGCCGGCGATGCCATCAGTGAGAGCGCCGCGTTCTCGACTTGCGGATCGAGCTTCTGCAATGACGTCCACACAGGGATCACCATGAAAGGCAACATCACATGCACGAGTGCAATGACGATCGCGAACGTCGTATATTCGAGCTTGTACGGACCCATGCCGAACAGTCCGAAGAATTGGTTCACAATGCCGCCCGTATTCAGCAACATGCTCCAGCCGAACGCGCGCACGACCACCGAAACGAGCAAGGGCGCAAGGATCACGAGCAGGAACATCGAACGCCACGGATCGCGCATCCTGTACAACACGTACGCTTCGGGCGCACCGATCGCAACGCACAGCAAGGTGGTCAGGATCGCGATGCCGAAGGTCCGGGCGAAGATGATCTGGTAGTAGCTGTCCGTCAGCACTTCGGCGTAATTGCCGAACTGGAACGCGGCGATGGGACCGCTCGCCGGATCGAACTTGTAGAAGGTCAGGACAACCGTCATTGCGAGCGGCGTGAGCACGAGCACCGCGAACAAGATGAACGCGGGCAAGCTCATCAGCCACGGCGGCACGAACGCGTGCCACGGCGCGCGAGGTTTGTTCGACGAGTCCGGAGAAGATCTATTCGTGGATTCGAGCATGCTAGCCATGGTTCGCTTCCTGAATCACACGCACGGAATCGCGATGCCAGTCGATACCCACCGCCTCACCTTCGGCCACCGGTTCCGTGCCTTCGTTCTGGCTGCAAACGAGGACTTCGCCGAGCGCGGTGTCGACGCGATACAACCACTGGCTGCCCAAGAAGAACCGGCTCGTGACAGTCGCCGACAACCGTCCCGTTCCCACCTTGCACAAGTGCAATTTCTCGGGGCGAATGCATAAGGTCACCGTGTCGCCTTCGCGCCAGACGGTGCCTGCGTCGATGCAAGCAATGCCGGTCAGGTCATGCCCGAGGTCCACATGCACCTCGTTGGGACGCGCCTCGGTCACCTTGCCCGCAAGCATGTTCGCCTTGCCGATGAACTGCGACACAAATCGATTCTCGGGCCGCTCATAAGCACGATACGGCGAGTCCACCTGCGTCACACGCCCTGCTTCCATCACGACCACGCGGTCACTGATGGACAACGCCTCGGACTGATCGTGCGTGACCATCACGGTCGTCGTGCCGACCTTGCGCTGGATGGTGCGTAATTCGAACTGCATCTCCTCGCGCAACTTGGCGTCGAGGTTGGACATGGGTTCATCGAGCAACAGAACCGGCGGCTTGATCACGAGCGCACGTGCGATTGCCACGCGTTGGCGCTGGCCGCCCGAGAGTTCACGCGGATAACGCGCGGCGAACGCATCGAGCCGCACGAGCGAAAGCGCTTCGCGAATCCGCTCCGCACATTCGGCCTTGCCAATGCCGCGCATCTCCAGACCGAAGCCCACGTTCTGCGTCACCGTCATGTGTGGAAACAGCGCGTAGCTTTGAAACACCACGCCGAGGCCGCGCTTGTTCGGGCGGACATTCGTGATGTCCTTGCCATCGAGCGAAATACGGCCCTGCGTGACATCGATAAAACCCGCGATCATCTGCAGCGTCGTGGTCTTGCCGCAGCCCGATGGTCCAAGCAGCGAGACGAACTCGCCCTTTTCGACCGAGAGGCTCACGTCGCTGACGGCGTGCAGGTCGCCGTAGGCTTTTGTCAGTTTGTCCAGCACGAGAAACGACACGGTGGCCTCCAGGGTCTTCCGGAAAACAGTTGGGCAATCAGACAGGCGATGCGAACCGCTTGAAAAGCCGCTTTAAAAATGGCTCTTCACAGCGAAACGCGATGGAACACACGCGGAGGTCCGCCGCCTGGTTGGGCGTGCCGCGGTTGGCACGCTTCGGGCGGCAGGGTCGACGCCGGGGTATGGCGTCTTGTCTTTCTTTTATTGACTACACGTCGAACTTGACGCCTTGTGCAAGCGGCAATTCGCGGCTGTAGTTGATCGTGTTGGTCGCGCGGCGCATGTAGCCCTTCCAGGCATCGGAGCCCGATTCGCGGCCGCCGCCGGTTTCCTTTTCACCGCCGAACGCGCCGCCAATTTCCGCGCCGCTCGTGCCGATGTTCACGTTCACAATGCCGCAATCGCTGCCCGCCGCCGACATGAATTGCTCCGCTTCACGGATGTCGTTGGTGAAGATCGCCGACGACAAACCTTGCGGCACGCCATTCTGCAGTTGCAGTGCATCGGCGAAATCGTCGTAGGTCAGGACGTAGAGGATCGGCGCGAAGGTCTCGCGTTCGACCACGGCCGTTTGCGCCGGCATGCGCACGAACGCGGGACGCACGTAATACGCTTCGGCATGACCGCCGATTTCCACGCGTTCGCCGCCCTTCACGTCGCCGCCTTGCTCGCGTGCATCGCGCAGCGCTTTTTGCATGGCATCGAATGCGGCGCGATCAACCAGCGGACCGACCAGCGTATCGCTTTCAAGCGGACTGCCCACTTTCACCGATGCAAACGCTTTCTCCAGACGCGGCAACAGCTTGTCGACTACGCTGGTGTGAACTACCAGACGGCGCAGCGTCGTGCAACGCTGACCTGCCGTGCCGACCGCCGAGAACGTCACGCCGCGCACGACGAGATCCAGGTCGGCGCTGGGCGCCACGATCACTGCGTTATTGCCGCCGAGTTCCAGAATGCTGCGGCCAAGGCGCTTCGCCAGCACTTGCGCGACTTCCATGCCCATGCGCACGCTGCCGGTGGCGCTGACGAGCGGCACCTTGGTGGATTCCGTCAGCGTCTGGCCGATATCGCGTTCGCCGAGCAGCAACTGGCTCAGGCCTTCGGGCGCGACGCCGGGATGGGTCTTATCGAATTCGCGCAGCGCTTTTTCGAACAGCGCGTGACACGCGATGGCCGTCAAGGGCGTTTTCTCCGAAGGCTTCCACACGACCGAATCGCCGCAGACGATCGCCAGCGCCGTGTTCCACGACCACACGGCAACCGGGAAATTGAATGCCGAGATCACGCCGACCACGCCAAGCGGATGCCACGTTTCCATCATTCGATGCCCGGGACGCTCGGACGCGATGGTCAGGCCATAAAGCTGGCGCGAGAGACCGACTGCGAAGTCGCAGATGTCGATCATTTCCTGCACTTCGCCCAGGCCTTCGGAGGTGATCTTGCCGGCTTCCAGCGTCACCAGGCTGCCAAGCGCGGCCTTGTGCTCGCGCAACACGTTACCGAACACGCGCACGAGTTCGCCGCGCTGCGGCGCGGGCACCGTGCGCCATTTCAGGAAAGCGGCGTGGGCCGCGTCGATCTTGCGCGCGGCGCTGGCGGGGGTATCGACGGCGAGTTTGGCGAGCATTGCGCCATCGAGCGGCGAACGCGCCACGAGGGCGTCGCCCTTCCACTGGCCGAGGTCTACGCCGAGTGCGCCAAGAATATCGTTCAGTTGCATCACTTCCTCTCTTTATGTCGGGTTACTGCCGGGGCGTTGCGCGCGGCTCGTCGCCGTCGACATCAACACCGCTCTGGAACTTGCGCCGGCATGAAATGCGTACACGACGGCACAGAGTTTCAGGGCCTAAAAATACCGTTGCAAATGATTAATCGGTACGACTTGGTGCGCTGGACGAACCAACTCCCTTCAATCCGTCGCGCCGGACCTTGCATTAGAACGCGTTTCATCGCATCTGGCGAGACATCGTGTTACCGGCTTGCCAGCGCGAGCTTGAGACGGCGGACACCCTCGAACACTTCGGCCTCCCCCGGCGCGGCGGCAAACGAAAGCCGCATGCTTGATTCATCGGCGTTGTGCACGTAGAAAGCCGGACCGGGCACGTAAATCACATTCTGCTCGATTGCGCGCTTGAGTACGTCTGCGGCAAGGCGGTCGCCCTTCAGGCGCGCCCATACGAACATGCCGCCCTGCGGCACGACATACTCGATGTCGTCAGGAACGAACTGCCGCAGCGCGCTCGACAACGCCTCGTAACGCTTCTTGTACGCCTGCACGATAACCGGCACGTGCTCCGCCAGCCGTCCGCTTTCCAGATAAAACCGCGCCGTCTCCTGCGCAAGCGGCGACGTGCACAGATCGCTCGTTTGCTTCGCGACCAGCATGCGGCGTGTGATGGCGGGCGGCGCAATCGACCAGCCGATGCGTAAGCCCGGCGCAACGATCTTCGAGAGACTGCCGAAATACACGACCCAGTCGCGCGCGCCGGGAATGGCATCGGCAAGCGCAATGATCGGTTTGACCGGATCGCCCGCGAAACGCAGCTCGCCGTATGGATCATCTTCGATCAGCACGAAGCGAAAACGCATTGCGAGGCGTGCGAGCGCTTCGCGGCGTTCCACGGGCAACGTCGTGCCGGTTGGATTCGCGAAGGTCGGCACCGTGTAGAGCAACTTCGGACGCACGGCCGGATCGAGCGCTTCGAGTTGTTCGGTGAGTGCGTCGACGTCGATGCCCTGCGCGTCCGTGCGCACCGGAATCAGCGTCGCACCCGCAAGACGCAGCGCCTGGATCGCGGCCGGATAAGCAGGCTCTTCGATCAGCACGGCGTCGCCCGGCGCGACCAAAATCTTGATCAACAGGTCGAGACCTTGCTGCGAGCCGGTGGTCACAATGAGGTCATCGATTTCACGCGCCACGCCGCGATCGTTCATCAAACGCACAATCGCGCGGCGCAGCGCGGGCGCGCCGGCGGTGTCGCCATATTGAAGGCACGCAATCGGGTCGGCGCGATAAGCCTCTTCCATCGCGCGCCCGATTCCAGCCCGGTCGAACAAATCCTTCGATGGATAGCCGCCCGCGAACGAGATCATCCCCGGCCGGGCGAGGTACTTGAAGAGCTCGCGGATCGCGGAGCCTTGCGGCGCCTTGAACGGCTCCGTGAAGTCGTATAGATCCGATGCAGCAGTCGCGTTCGTGGTCACGCGGCCGCCGTCATCTTGAAGATGCCCGTGGCGTTGCCGGCATCGAAACCGAGATCGAGCACGCTGCGGCCGGTGGCATTGTCGAGAACCGTATCGCGGCTGATGAATTCATAGAACGAGCCGGGCACGTCGCGCTCGATCTGCGCGCCGGTTTTATCAGTAAACACACGGCGCACCGGGTCCGCACGGAACGCCGTCTGGCGCACACCGCCCGACTTCGACACCTCGACCGAATCCTTGATCGGGCGGCCCAGCGCGCGCTGGGCCTCGGCGACGGCGAAGACATCGTCCACGCGATCCGTTGCGTGATTGAACGCGTTGCCTTCGGTCGAGATCCACGCCATTTCCGCCGATTCGGCGCGCAGCGTTTCATAGTCGGCCAGTTGCGGCACCGGATGCTGGCGCTCGAAACAGCGCACGATCACCGGCAGCAGGTCCAGCGCGATGGCGAGCGGCAGCGAGCCGTCGCGCTCCAGCTCGGCGAGCGACGCCACCGCTTGCGGCGTCAGCGGATCCACGCTTTCGCCGATCACGCGCGTCACTGCCTGCTGGAATTCCGGGCTGAAACGACCGGGATGCAATTCGCTGACGAAATACTGGGCGATGTCATTGGGGGCATCGAGGTGTTTGTACGAACGCCCCGTCATCTTGATTCGATCGAGCGGATACGTGCCGTTCAGCACAAAACCCAGCGGTCGGAGAATGCGCGTGAACGCGGCCTCGCCCGGCGGCAACGCGCCGGATTCGCTCCATCGCACGGTGCGCAGCGCGCCGTGATCGAACTGGACGCGGGTTTGCGTGTGTTGCAGATCGTCTGTGTACGCACGGCCGCTCGGCACGCGTTCGAGCAGGTCGGCGAACAGCGCCATGTTCATCGCCTGAGCGAGTTCGGCCCGGGTGACCGTGCCGGACGTGAACGTGTCTATTCCCGCAGGCAAGTTCATCAATAGCACTAATCCGGCGACCTCCGTTTCAGGAACGACGGTAGAAAGCAGGGCGGCGAGGTTGGGATTCATTCTTTGAGTTTCCGGCTGATGCTGTACGGCAGGGGCGGAAGGCTCGATCAGCCCTGTACGCAGTTCAATGGAAACTGATTCTGGGACGCGTCAAAAAGCCACGCAATTGATATAAACTCATCAGTTGGTTCTGGAAATGCACCAAGTGCGGTTTTATTGAGTTATCGAGGCTTGTAAATACATGAGAAAAGGCATCCCCAATCTGGTCGCGCTGCAGATTTTCGAAGCGGCCGCGCGCCATGAGAGCTTTACCCGCGCCGCCAACGAACTCTCGCTCACGCAAAGCGCGGTGTGCAGGCAAGTGGCATCGCTGGAAAGCAGATTGGGCGTCGCGTTGTTCCTGCGAATCAAGAAGCGCATTGTGCTGACCACGCACGGAAGGCAGTACGCCGCGCTCGTGCGCAAGAATCTCGACCGGATCGAACGTGACACGCTCGAATTGATGGCACAGCGTGGCGTCGGGCGGATTCTGGAGATTGCGGTTGTTCCGACGCTCGCGAGTCAGTGGCTGATTCCGCGACTGCCGCAGTTTCGTGCGTTGCGCCCGGATATCACGGTGAACCTGTCGATCCGTACGGAGCCTTTTCTGTTCAGCGACTCTCCTTTCGATGCCGCGCTGTACTTCGGCGATTCCGTTTGGCCCGGGACGCAAGGCAAGCTGCTGTTCCGCGAGGGGAAGGTCGTGCCGGTGTGCAGTCCGTCGTTACTGGCGGGCGCCGCGCCGGTTTCACTGGATCAATTGACTGATTTGCCGCTGTTGCATTTATCGACCAGACCGGACGCCTGGCGTACGTGGTTCCGGCTCAACGGACTGGAACACGACGTGCGCGCGGTCCGTGGCGCCCGGTATGAATTGTTCACGATGCTCACGAGCGCCGCGCAGGCGGGTCTGGGCGTGGCGCTGCTGCCGGAGATTCTGCTGGCGGATGAATTGTCGTCGGGAAGGCTGGTCGTTCCCCTCGATAACCCCATGACCGGCGCATCGGGCTATTACCTCGTTGCCCCGGATGAAATTGCCAACGACGAACCGTTCGTGGCGTTATCGGAATGGCTGAGTTCGATCGTGCCGCGGATGGAGGAGGTGGAGGCGTGAAAAGCGTAGAGACGTTTAAAGCCGCAAAATAGGCCCTCACGCCCCCACCGGAGACAAACCTTGGCCCAGACAAAAATCCCTGCCGTCTACATGCGTGGCGGCACGAGCAAGGGCGTTTTCTTCCGTCACGACTGGCTGCCCGAAGACCCGGCTCTGCGCGACCGCATCCTCATGCGCGTGATCGGCAGCCCGGACCCCTACGGCCAGCACATCGACGGCATGGGCGGCGCCACCTCGAGCACGAGCAAGGTCGTGATCGTCGGGCCATCGTCGCGTGAAGATTGTGACGTGGATTACCGGTTCGGGCAGGTCGCCATCGACAAACCCGTCGTCGACTGGTCCGGCAATTGTGGCAACCTGACCTCGGCAGTGGGTCCGTTCGCGATCGCCCAGGGTCTCGTCGATGCCCCGCGCGACGGGGTCGCCACGGTCCGGATCTGGCAGGCCAACATCAACGCGAAGATCATTGCCCACGTGCCCATGCGTGACGGCGAAGTCGTGGAAGAAGGCGATTTCGAACTCGATGGCGTGACGTTTCCAGCAGCGGAAATCCGCATCGAATTCCTCGACCCCGCCGGCGATGGCGAAGGCTCGGACGGCGGCATGTTCCCGACCGGAAACGCATCGGATGTGCTCGACGTACCCGGCGTCGGCGCAGTCGAAATGACGATGATCAACGCCGGCAATCCTGCCATCTTCATCGATGCAACAGCCTTGGGCCTGAACGGCAACGAACTTCAGCGCGACGTGAATGGCAACGCGGAGTTGCTGCTCAAGGCCGAGGCGATTCGCGCGCACGCGGCGGTCCGCATGGGGCTCGCCAAGACCGCCAGCGAAGCCACGCAAACAAGGCCGCATACGCCCAAGCTCGCGTTCGTCGCGAAGCCGAGCGCTTACGTGGCATCGAGCGGCAAGCACATCGACCCCGCGACGCTCGACATCAACACCCGCATTTTTTCGATGGGCAAACTCCACCATGCGATGACCGGTACCGGGGCCGTCGCCATTGCGGTCGCGGCGGCCATTCCCGGGACGCTGGTCAACCGGCTCGTACCTGAATCGCAGGGGTCGATCCGCTTCGGCCATCCATCGGGGAGCCTTGCGTGCGGCGCCGAAACCAGGCGGATAGACAATGACTGGATCGTGACGAAAGCCATCATGAGCCGAAGTGCGCGCAGGTTGATGGAAGGGTTCGTGTTCGTGCCTTCAACGGTGTTTGATTCCTGAAACAACCGGTCAGGCTTTCACCATTAGGTTGACCAAGCATGGCCTAATTACCTGATCCACCGGTTATCACCGAAAGATTTCCGGCATTCAAGTACGCCGATAACGTCAAATAAAAACGCGCCATTTATTTTTGATTTTTATCGGCGGCGCTATCCAATATTTTCCCTTTACGATCAGCCGTAGCGTGGTTGAGGCATCGACTCGTCTCGATCACATACACCCCTCGCAGACGCCGCCCAGGGCAATCGCGCGCTCTACGCGCCCACCCCGCTCAAGCCCACCAAAAACGTCCAGGAGAACATCGCTCATGGTTATGACACGCCTTCGCGTTCTTTTAGGCGCGCTCGTGCTGCTCGCCACGATCGCACGCCCCAGTCACGCGCAATACTCCACGGACTGGATCGCGAACACGTTTGGTACGAGTTCCACCTACGTAGGCAACGGCGCCCGATCGATGTGGATCGCGCCGGAAGGCATCGTCTACACGGCGTCGCTCTGGGACGAGAACGAGGGCGGTATCGCGATCTACCAGAACCGCCAGAACGCGGGTTCCATCGGCATACACAACGCATTTCAGGGCAGCGCGATCACGGGCAACGCGACATCCATTTTTGCAGCCATGCAATATGACAGGAACAAAGGCAGCGGCTACGTGGGCCGGTATAACCGCGTGACGAAGACGCAGGACTTTTCCATTGCCGTCAGCGCGACCACGACCGAAAAGCGCGCCGATGTCATCACGGGGCTCGCCACCTCCGGCTCCCTGCTCTACGCAAGCGACTTCCCGGGCAATCGCGTGCGCGTCTACACCACGGACGGCGTCTGGCAAAGCGACATCAACGTGACGGGTCCCGGCGCGCTCGCGCTGGACGCCTCCGGCAACCTCTGGGTCGCGCAGCAGGGCGCGGGCGCCATCGTGGAATTCAGTCCGGGCGGTGCAACCATGGCCACCATCCAGATGGCCGCCGCGTCGCGTCCGTCCGCGCTTTATTTCGATGCCACCAACGGGCAGCTCCTGGTCGGCGACCAGGGACCCGACATGAACATCAAGATCTACCAGACATCGGGCAGTCCGGTTCAAGTGGGCACGTTCGGGATCCAGGGCGGTTATCTCGACACCACATCCGGCATCAAGGGCCAGGTCGGCGACAGGCGCTTTACGCGCGTGGTGGGTATCGGCAAGGATGCGGCCGGCAACCTCTATGTGCTCAGCAACCCGTGGGGCGGCACGTGGGACCTCGCCCGCAACGGCAACACGGACATCTATGTGTACGACACGTCGAACATCCTTCGATGGAGACTGCAGGCGCTCAACTTCGAGGGCAACGGCGCACCGGACCCCGGCACGGACGGCGCGTTTTTCTATGGCGGTTTCAACGTCTATACGGGCACGGCCGGCGGCACGTTCGTG
>NZ_CAXTGZ010000011.1:0-28238 GCF_964243625.1 uncultured Caballeronia sp. | reverse complement strand
CTGGAGCGGCTTGAGTCCGAGGTTTCCGCGCAGCGTACTTGACGCATACTCGGTCCGGAACAGGCCACGTTTGCGCAGCTCAGGGAGGATGAATTCAACAAAGTCTTCCAGGCCGTTCGGCAAAATAGCCGGGCAAAGGTTGAAGCCGTCGGCCGCGCCTTCCTTGAACCAAGTCTCCATGTCGTCCACGATATCCGCCGCTGTTCCAATGAGCTGCCGACCACCCGAAGCTCTATGCTTGTACAACTGGCGAATTGTCATGTTTTCGCGCCGGGCCATTTCGATAAGTCCGCCCCCAATGCTGCTGACCGCGCCCGAACCGATATCTGGAACGGGTCCATCCAGGTCATACCCGGAAAGGTCGCCAAGCGTGCTGTGCAGGATTGCGAGGCCGCTCAACGGATCGATGAGCTCCTGCAACTGATCGTACTTGTCCTGCGCCTCCTGTCTTGTCTTCCCGACATAGGTTGTAAGGCCCGGCATGATCAGCATCTGGTCGGCCGTCCTCCCGTATTTTCCCAGACGGCTCTTTAGGTCTGCATAGTATTTCTGTGCCGACGATATATCGAAAGAGGCGCTGTATACGACGTCGGCATTTTTGGCTGCAAGCTCGCGTCCCGCTTCGGCCGCACCCGCTTGAACGACTATAGGCCGGCCCTGGGGTGTGCGAGCCGAGTTCAACGGTCCCCGGACGCTGAAGTGCTTGCCCTTGTGATTCGCAACATGCAGCTTCGACTCCTCATAGAAGATACCTGTTTCCTTGTTGCGAATGAATGCATCGTCTTCCCAGCTATCCCATAGCTTCTTGACAACATCGACGAATTCATCGGCCCGCTCGTAGCGCTCCTCATAGCCCAAGTGTTCATCGCGGCTGAAATTCCACGCTTCCTGCTGGGACCAGGAGGTAACCACGTTCCATCCGGCCCGGCCGCCACTGATATGGTCGAGGGATGCATATTTTCGGGCAATATGAAACGGTTCGTTGTACGTAGTGGAGGCCGTCGCCACCAGTCCGATATTCGATGTGTGAGCGCCGATGGCCGCGAGCAGGGTGAGCGGTTCGAGCTCTGCGTTCTTCGAGTCGCGGGTCAGCGAACCCTTTGGCGTATCGGAGGCGCGAACACCAATGCCGTCGGCAAAGAAAATCATGTCGAGCTTCGCTGCTTCAGCCTTGCGGGCGCTATCGAGGAAATATTTGAAATCGATCGCACCGCCTGCAGGCACATCAGGGTGCCGCCAGGCAGCCATGTGATAGCCGAGGTAACGCATCGACAGGCCAATCCGCATCATTTTGTCTTGTTCCATCACATCTCCAGTCATGTCTGGGGTTGAGTCGACAACCCGTTGCCGCCCATCTCAATCGGGCATATTCGAAATGAAGCGCCGGGTGCGTTCGGTGCCGCCGCCGTTGAAAATATGCGCGGGCGAGCCCTGGTCGACGATCCGTCCGCCGTCCATGAAGACCACGCGGTTCGATACCTTGCGGGCAAATTCCATTTCATGCGTCACGACGATCATGGTGGTGCCGGAAATCGCCAGCCCTTTCATGACGTCGAGTACTTCGTTCACGAGCTCGGGATCGAGCGCGCTGGTCGGCTCGTCGAAGAGCATGACCTCCGGCTCCATGGCGAGCGCCCGTGCGATTGCCACTCGCTGCTTCTGTCCGCCCGAAAGTTGCGCGGGGTAGTGCTTCATCTTGTCGGCCAGGCCCACCCGCGCGAGTAGCGCGCGTCCGCGCTCGATCACGTCCTTTCTTGCTTCTCGGCCGACAATGCGAGGTCCCGCGATGACATTGTCAAGCGCAGAGTAATGGGGAAACAGGTGAAAACCCTGGAACACCATGCCGAAATAGCGTCGTTGCCGGTCGAGTTCTTTCTTGGGCAAACGGATGCGGCGATTGCCGCGCATTTCGGTGCCGAGCACTTCGCCCTTGAAGGTCACCGTGCCCGAGTCGATCAGTTCGAGCATGTTGATACAGCGAAGGAGCGTGCTCTTGCCCGAACCCGATGGGCCGATGATGGCGACCACTTCCCCTTTGTCCAGTGAGAAATCGATCGCGTCAAGCGCGGTGAACGCACCGAACTGCTTGGTGGCCGTCTGGATCTGGAGCAGTGGGTTGCCCGACTCGTTTGCATTCCTGGCAATGCTGGAGGCGTCCATGACTAGACTCCCTTTCCAAAACGGCGTTCAAGAAGACTTTGTCCGCACATGGCGAGACTGGTGAGCACCAGGTACCAGAGGCATGCAACGGTAAGCAATGGAATCGTCTCGAAGTTGGTCGAATAAATCAGTTGCACTGTTGTGAGCAGTTCCACGTAGCCGATCACCGAGGCGAGCGACGTATTCTTGAACATGGTGATGAGTTCGTTCGCAAGCGGCGGAATGATGATGCGCACGGCTTGCGGCACGACCACGTGAAACATCATGCGAAAGTCGCTCATGCCCATCGCCTTGCACGCTTCACGCTGACCTTTGTCGACAGATGCAAGGCCTCCGCGAAAAATCTCAGCGCTATGTCCGCCCAGATACATCGCCAGGCCAATGATCGCCGCGCTGAAACGCGAGATCACAGTATTCGTGTCGATATCGAACAGAGTCGCGTGCAGGAACGGTATGGGTAGATACAGGCGCGGAACGAGAGCCGACAGGAAGAACAGGAACAGCAGCATGGCAAGCGTCGGCGTAGCCCGGATGATCCAGATATAAAAATAGCCCGCAGCGCGCAATACGGGATTGTCCGCCATGCGGCACGCAGCAATGACAGCGCCCAGGATCAGGCCGAGCACGCTCGCCAGCGCCGTCAGGACCAGCGTATTCGCCAGCCCGCCAAGCACGCGTTTATTGAACAGGTAGTGCGCGACGACGTCCCACTGCCAGCGGGGGTTATCGATGACCAATTCGTAAAAAAGGACCATCGCAATAGCGAACAGTCCATACCAGAGCCAGTCCGATTTCTTCGGTCGCGCGTGAATGCGCAGGTCAGCGGGAGGCTCGCCTTGCTGGTTCATACCCGCCATGAACTGCTCCTGTTGATAGTCGGCGTTTTGATTCATACGTGAATGAGCCTCGTCGATTGTTCGAATCGTATCGGCAGTGTGATGGCCGCCAATCGCTTCATCTTCAGCGGGACCCGTCGTGGGTTGGAAGCCAGAATGCCGGCCGTCGCTCACGAACTTTGCCCGATAAAAAACTGGAATGAATGCAGAATAGGGAGGCAAAAAACGGTTGGGAAATGCTTTATTTTGCGAATACGATAATGTTTTGTTATAGGACGTCTCAGTGAAAATTCGACAACTCGAGGCTTTCCGGGCGGTCATGCTGTATCAGACGGTGACGCTTGCCAGCGAGATGCTTCACATATCGCAACCGGCCACGACACGTCTTCTCGCCGATCTGGAAAGCTCGTTGAGGTTCAAGCTGTTCGACCGCGTCAAGGGACGCCTTATTCCAACGGTAGAAGCGCAAACGCTTTACGAGGAAGTACAACGCTCGCTCGCGGGAGTCGATCGCATCGCGCGGGTAGCGGATGAAATCAGGGACATGCGGCACGGGACATTGCAGGTTGCGGCCGCGCCCGCAATTGCGCTCTCGTTTTTGCCGCACGCCATTTCGGATTACTTGAAGACGCGCCCGGAGGCCCATATTGCGCTGGCGGTCCACTCCTCACGCTCGGTCGTGGACAGGGTGATCGGTCAGCGCTGCGATGTCGGCTTCGCAATCCTTTCCATGAACCACGCGTCCGCGCATGGCGAGCGGCTGATCTCCGTGCGGATGGTGTGTGCATTGCCGGCGGGGCACCGCCTATGCGCACTCGATACCATTACGCCGACTGATCTGGCCGGTGAGCGTTTTGTAGCGCATCCACGCAGTGTGGAATCCAGATTGCGGATGGACGCGCTGTTTGCAGCGCATGGCGTCGAGATGAAGGCGCAGATGGAATGCCAGTTGGGTCATGCGATTTGCGCGTTCATTGAGGCTGGCGCAGGTGTTTCTGTAATCGACGCGATCAGTGCATGGGGGTATCGGGGCTCAGGCGTTGTGTTCAAGCCGTTTGAGCCTTCGCTCGTGACGGATTTCGCGTTGCTCACGCCATCCCAACGGCCAGCTCCGTTGTTGCTGAAGCCATTCGTCGCTCATGTTCGCGCGTTTGCAATTGCGGAGTTGGGTCCCGCGGTTCTTGTGGCGTGATAAGGCTTTTCTCCCCAGGTTTTGCGCCGCGCTCCAGCCTCATGGGATTCTGTCGATTAGTATGTAGAACCGTATTCGGGTTTTGTCGCATGTCGGAGGCTGCATTCCAGAAATCGGATCGCCGCCGGCCTCCGCAGTGTGCGGGATTGAACCCGCCTTCTTTTGTCTTGTTTTTGTCACACCTTGCAAGATGTGTTGGGTTACCGAATCTCATACCCAGTAACGCATTCAGGAAAGTTACGTAGATATTGGGTATTATTTACCTTATAAAACTATTTGACTGGGTAATACCTACCTATGTACTCTTCGGATCAACGGCACGTCTATCACGCCGGAACCTGAGAGAAAAAAACGGACTTGCGCCCATGTAGGCGCAAGCCAACTCGAATACCTTGTCCGGGGCCGTGCGCACATCTTCATAAAACAAAAACGAGCCTCTGAGATTGAGGCCGATATCTCTAACTTGGGGCCGACCTTCTTGATCGCCGATTAGCTCCAATAAATCGGTGATCCGCAATTTGAACCGGACTATAATCGGCAACTGGGCGGCGGTAATAAATTTATGGAGGTTCTTTTGAGAGCGGAAACTAAATTTATCTTCTTCCCGGGCAACAATACCCCCAACTTCGTTCGAGCCGCAATTGCGGTCTATTGGATTGGATTTGCAGCCTTCTTTTTCCGCATTGTTCATGGAACAGGCGCTCCGCCTTTCCTGACTCGCCCTGAAGTAGAAGGGGCGATCACGGTTTTTGGGCTGTTCTCCGCCATTTTGATCTTCCATGCGTTCGTCATCATGCGGCTTTCGGCTGGGAAGCTTTGGGCGAGAAACATTGCGCTTCTTTTGACGGTATTCGTCATCACTACAACTCTCTACCGTCTGTTCGCATCCGGACTATCCTACGAGCAGAGCAACGTCTTAAGTTTTATAATCATCGCCGCGGAAACTGTCGCCGGGTTATTCTTGCTGACACCCGAAAGTACTGCATGGTTTAAATCCAGGACTAGCTAAATGGACTCATTTAAACGGCCTGGGATGGTTGCCGTAAGGCGCAACGGCTGGTAAATCACCGACTGGCGCCCTGTACTCCACCCCATTCCCAGTCGATTGTCAAAACCCTAACGCGCCAAAGCCGCCGCACTGGCGCGCGCCTTATGCAATTTCTTGTAGCTGTCGATCAGGCGGTGGTGCCTGTCGAGACCCTCAAGATTCAAACTCGTCGGCGTTAAACCGTAGAACCGCACGCTGCCGTCTACCGATCCCATTACTGCGTCCATCCGGGCGTTGCCAAACATTCGACGGAAGTTGACCACGTAGTCGTCCAGTTCCAGGTCATCATCGAGCAGCACCTCCAGCACCACGTTCAAAGCCTGGTAAAACAATCCGCGCTCGACCGTGTTGTCGTTGTACTGCAGGAAGGCACCTACCAGCTCCTGGGCCTCCTCGAATTGCTGTAGGGCAAGATGAATCAGCAGCTTCAACTCGAGAACGGTCAACTGTCCCCAGTCCGTATTCTCGTCAAATTCGATACCGATCAAAGTGGCGATATCCGAGTGCTCATCCAGCTCGTTGTTTTCCAACCGGTCAAGCAATGCTGCCAGGCCGGCATCGTCCAGGCGATGCAAGTTCAAGACATCGGCGCGGAACAACAGTCCCTTGTTCGTGTTGTCCCAGATCAGATCCTCTACTGGATAAATTTCCGAATACCCGGGCACCAAAATCCGGCAGGCTACGGCGCCCAGTTGGTCATACACCGCCGTATACGTCTCTTTGCCCATGTCTTCGAGAATGCCGAACAACGCTGCGGCTTCCTCGGCATTGGAGTTTTCACCGTAACCGGAAAAATCCCACTCGACAAACTCGAAATCCGCTTTGGCGCTGAAAAAGCGCCATGACACGATGCCACTGGAATCGATGAAGTGCTCGACAAAGTTATTCGGCTCAGTCACGGCTTCACTGGCAAAAGTGGGTCGTGGTAGTTCGTTCAGGCCTTCAAAACTGCGGCCCTGCAGCAACTCCGTCAGACTACGCTCCAGCGCAACCTCCAGGCTTGGATGCGCGCCGAACGACGCGAACACACCGCCTGTACGCGGGTTCATCAAAGTGACACACATTACCGGATACACCCCTCCCAACGACGCATCCTTCACCAGCACCGGAAAGCCCTGCTCTTCCAAGCCCTGAATGCCGGCCAGAATGCCGGGGTATTTCGCCAGCACCTCCTGCGGCACGTCAGGCAATGCGACTTCACCTTCCAGGATTTCGCGCTTTACCGCCCGCTCGAAAATTTCCGACAGACATTGCACCTGCGCTTCGGCCAGCGTGTTCCCGGCACTCATGCCATTGCTGACATACAAGTTTTCTACCAGGTTCGACGGGAAATACACGACCTTGCCGTCCGAATGCCGCACAAACGGCAGCGAACAGATACCGCGCTGTGTATTGCCGGAGTTGGTGTCGATCAGGTGCGAGCTACGTAGCTCGCCGTCGGGATTGTAGATTTCCAGACAGTACTCATCCAGGACTTCAGCCGGCAGCGCATCCTTGCGGCCAGGCTTGAACCAGCGTTCGTTCGGATAATGGACAAACGCGGCGTTGGCGATGTCTTCGCCCCAGAACGCGCCGGCGTAGAAATGGTTGCAATTCAGCCGCTCGATATACTCCCCCAACGCCGACGCCAGCGCGCTTTCCTTGGTTGAGCCCTTGCCATTGGTAAAACACATCGGCGAGTGCGCATCACGGATATGCAGTGACCACACATTGGGAACAAGATTGCGCCACGAAGCAATTTCAATCTTGATGCCCAAGGCCGCCAGGACGCCGGACATATTGGCAATGGTCTCCTCCAACGGCAGATCTTTGCCCGCAATGTAGGTACTGGCGTCAGCCGCTGGCTTCAGCGTCAGCAACGCCTGGGCATCGGCATCCAGGTTCTCGACCTCTTCGATGACAAACTCGGGGCCGGCCTGGACCACTTTCTTCACGGTACATCGGTCGATGGAGCGCAAAATGCCCTGGCGATCTTTCGCAGAGATGTCCGCCGGCAGCTCGACCTGAATCTTGAAAATCTGCTGGTACCGGTTTTCCGGATCAACAATATTATTTTGCGACAGGCGGATATTTTCGGTAGGAATATTGCGAGTCACGCAGTACAACTTTACGAAATAAGCTGCACACAGGGCCGACGAGGCCAGGAAATAGTCGAAGGGACCAGGCGCCGAGCCGTCGCCCTTATAGCGAATAGGCTGGTCAGCTACTACCGTGAAGTCATCGAATTTCGCTTCGAGACGCAGCTTATCGAGAAAGTTGACTTTAATTTCCATGGGGGAATCCTAAAAATAGCGCTGACGATGTCGTGGTCGCTATTATCCGTTGCCAAGGGCAGTTGCACCAAGCTGAGACGGCACGAGTTCTTCCTGCATCATTCTTCAGACGCGAGGGGGACATGAGAGGGACATGGCGACACTGCAGGTTGCCCTTATCCCTATGTTTGCTCCGGGCTCTTACGGCATCGACACGGATGCCCGGTCAACCGGCAGACCCGAACAGCATGCCGCTCGAAGTGTGCGTAGAACGCGTCCACTGTTTTCGCGAGGCCGCGGCGAAGCGGATGCCACTGCCATCCGCGCGTAATACCCACTATTTGATTCGGCCGAACACTTTCGCCGCGGTACCTGTATCTTTCCTGCGGCCAGGCAAGCGGTGACCGGATACACATTGAACCGGGAAGAAAAACACGTCCGTCGCGCCGAAAGGCAGCCAATGGTTTAACGCTTCAATCCTCACCATGCAAAACGAACAAAACATGGCGTTACCCTCACCGGGGGCGTCACCCCTGCCGTTCGCGCGAAGCATCGGCCAGATTTTCCTGCAACGAAATGCGGGAATGGGCGTGGCCATCCTGATTGCTGTCTTCAGCGTCAGCCCGCGGCTTGGATGCGCGCTGCTGATCGGCGCGAGTACAGGAAACCTCGTCGGCCATATATTTGCCGACCTGAATTCGACGGCATCCCGAAGCGATCTGCACGGTTTCAATGGAGCACTGGCAGCGTTGGCGGCGTTCACTTTCATCGACAACGATTCGTCTTCCGGAGCTGTCGCCATCCTGGCTGCTATCGCCGCGAGCGCACTGTCGGCGGCAATGACTCGTGCGCTGCACGTGCACAACTTACCGACTTATTCCGGCCCGGCAATCATCGTCACATGGGCGTGGCTGCCGTTTGTTCCAACAATCCACTCTGGCGGACCGGCGGAAACAGAAGCCTGGAACGTCGGCGCAGCAAGTGCTTTCTTCAACGGACCGCACGTCGACGCGCCAGCACTTTTCATCTCGTTCACGTCTCACGTGGTAGCCGGGCTTGCGCCGATTGTCTTTGCCACGGGCTTGCTTGCTGGCAGCATTATTCTCGTCGGGCTGGTGCTTACCCGCCCAGCCGCGGCCTTCTGGGCGCTGATAGGCAGCACGCTAGGGCTTTGTTTATCCGCCATCGCCGGCGCGCCGGAATATGCAATGGTCAGCGGCGCATGCGGTTTCAACTCGGCGCTTGCCGCAATAGCCACTTATCGCCTTGGTACCGGACCAGCGGTTGCTGCGGTGGGTTTGACTTGCGCGTTTGCCTGGGTCGGCTCGATGATCGGAATACCACTGCTGACTGCGCCGTTTGTAATCGCTTCCTGGACCGTTCAAGTATTCGTAGAGCGCAGGCAGCTCGCTCTCTTAAGGAAAACGCTCATACACCATGAAAGCGTCTCTCTTGCACTCGACGCGTCGAACGATAAGGCGCAAGAGGTACGCTGATGTTCAAGGAGACGGCCGTTACGGGCAGGATCGAAGTCAGGCCGGGTTACCAGCAATTGGAGTCTTCGCGTCTGCTGGCTTGACGAGAGCCGCCGGCGTGAGATTGGGCAACGGCTTTTCCGGCTGTCGGTCCGGACTTCATTGCCGCGTACGGACGTAAGGAACAGCGCTTGCGTACACGGTTGGCCCGACCTTGATGGAGCAAACATGGCTGCCATGACTCTGGCTGACGTATCAAAAACGATGGCGAAAATCGATTTCGCCATGCTCTCGACCCGTTCCGCAAATGGCGAGATTTCAAGTCGTCCGATGAGCAACAATGGCGACGTCGAATACGATGGCGACAGTTATTTCTTCACCTCGGAAGAAACCCATACAGTCGCCGACATCCAGCGCGACCCCGTTGTTGGACTGACCTTCACGGGCGCAAAACACTTGCTTGGCAAGCCCGGCGTATTCCTTGCAATAGAAGGGCGCGCGGAGCTGATCCGCGAGAAGCCGGCAATCAAGGCGCATTGGTCGAAGGAGATTGACCGCTGGTTCGAGGAAGGTTTCAACACGCCCGGCGTCGTGCTGATCAAGGTAACGGCGAAGCGTCTTCATTACTGGGACGGCGAGGAAGACGGCGAAGTGGCCTTGTAACAGCGCTCGCGTGCCTTTGAGCACCGGTGTGCAACTCGGCGTCGTGCCCGCATCGCGGCCGGCGGCGAGCCGCAGCCGCGAAATGAATCGCAGCGCCTGTACGGCACACCACATCAGCGGTCACGCCTGGATGAAAGCCGGGCCTTAGAGATGTCTTGCTGTTCGAACACCGACCGCAAATCCAGTTACGGTGCGATATGTTTGAAACTGACGTAGTAATCGTCGGTGTAGAAGCAGTCGCCGATCTGCCGGCGCGATCCACCACATACGATCCGGCGCTGCCCGCGGTCCGCAGAGCCAGGCGTGCGAACCGTGTATGCGTGGTAATAGCCCCGCGGATGCTGCGGCAGTAACGACGCGCTATTGCGGAACAAAACACCGTCCTCGGAGAAAGGGTACGGGCCGCCCGCTTTGATCAGACGTAGCGTTTCGGCTGTTTCCGCCGGCAACTGCGCCGTGGTGACAGTGGCCGGCGCACTCCGCCCCTGTGCGGCCGACGCGGCGAGTGTGTCGCTCGCACCCTGCCCAAGCGGGGCCGAAGCTTGACTTGCGGATGCGCCCGATTCCTGAGTGGTGTTTCGTGATCCGTCTTTGCCGCATCCATTGATGACAGCGCTCAGAGCGAGGATGCAAGAGAAAGCCCATGCTCGCTTCATGATACGGTTATCTCCCGGTTGTCTGGCTTGCGGCGATCTCGAACGATTCAAGATTATCGCTAACGGCGGAGCGAATCAACGTTTGGCGGATGCAGGATTTATTTTTTCGACCGAATTTGATCGCAACCTTGAATGCCCGAACTTTCGAGCGCGGTGCGAAAATGAACAATCAGCCTTGCCCGTCAAGCTTACTTCGCCAGGACGATGTGCGTGGCGCGCTCCGTTGCTACATGCTCGACTGTCCGATATCCCAGGGTACGAAGATCCAGACCGCCAAAGAGCGATTCCCCCTGGCCAAGCGCAACTGGAGCAAGGGCAAGGTGAATCTCATCCACATAGCCGGCTTGAATGTATTGCTTCACGGTCTCGACACCGCCGCCAATCTTGACGTCCTGTCCGCCCGCCGCGTCGCGCGCCTTCTCTAGCGCTTCTCCAATGCCGCCGGAAACAAAATGAAATGTCGTTCCGCCCAGCATCTCAATCGGCGGTCGTGGATGATGGGTGAGCACAAAGGTTGGCGCGTGATACGGGGGATTGTCACCCCACCAGCCTTTCCATTGATCGTCCGGCCATTCCCCACGAATCGGGCCGAACATGTTGCGTCCGATAATGAAGGCACCGAAACCTTCCATTGCGCGTCGGGCGAATGTGTCGTCGAGGCCGGTTTCACCACCTTCCTTGCCCAGCATCTGACGAAAGGTCTGCGTCGGGAAAAACCATTGGAAGATTTCTTCGCCTCGCAGACCGAGAGGGTGATCTAGGCTTTGAGCGGTTCCTGCGGCAAAGCCATCAAGCGAGACACTAAACCCGGCAACTTTTATCTTGGTCATCAGTTTCCTCGTTGGCGCTGTAAGTGATGCGGCTTCGACGCCAAATGATAATTTGGCTCTCATCCACACGACGCGCGGTGCAACTGCAAATCGACAGCGATTCGAGCCGGTGAAAACCCGTATGCGAAATCCGCGCGGTCTGTCAAACGGCGGGGCGGACCATCACCAGGTCCCGATGTATATCGTCACCGCATTGGAACGACGTGTCGCCGACGGTAGCAAAGCCGTTTCGCGCGTAGAAGCGTATTGCCTTTGCATTCTGATCGTTTACCGTCAACCGGACACGGCCAGGCAGGCTCGCAACGGTTGCAGAAAGCAGCCTTTGCGCAGATCCGGTTCCGTGATGCGCCGGTAGCACGTAGCACCGGGTCAACTCCGAAATGCCATCGGCCAATGGCAGGTTCAAGGTTCCAGGAGCGTGATTGACCAGACTGAACCCGATGATCGTCCCGGCATCGTCCAGTACACGAACATCGACGTTGCCATCCGCCAAGGCCGATTCGAAACATGAAGGCGTCAGGTTCTCGTCGATATACCTTTGAAGTTCTACCTGCGCAGTTCCTTCCGGACAAGCCAGCGCGAATGTCTGAACGGCAACAGCACTGATGGATTCTGCATCGGTGAGCAAAGCTGTACGTATATGCATGGTTCGATTCGAGACTGAAGTTGCCAGCGGCAATAGTGCCACGCTCCGCGCATCATTTGCCGCAGCGAAAGACCGAGCTCGGTCAACTCGGACGAGACGCTCCTTCGACTGGCGCGCGTGGATTCCGGTGCAGCGGCGTGACCCAAGGCCGTGCCATACTTGCGTACCCTCCCTGCTCCTACCTGAACGATCGTGATGACTGCAATCCCCGCGTCCATCGGCTTTGATACCAACCCCCTTGACCGCCGCTCCGACAAGCGGAACGACCACGCCTTTATCGAACGTCTGCGCAACGACCCGGGTTCCCGCTTTCTCGTCTTCAACGGCGACATCCCCTTGCTCAAGCAAGGCAGCGAACGCGATCCGTGGTTCCTGGCGAGCGAAACAACGGCTTTCGGCGAACCCACTCAAAGCGTCTTCCTCGGGGAGGAAAGCGATGGAACTGGACGCTTCGCTCTCGGCTTCACGCTCATGCCGGAGGATTCATCGGCAGACCCGATCCACGACCGCATCGACCTGCGCTCGATTGCAATGCAGGGTCTCGTTGCGCCCGGCACACTTGGCATACTGGGCGAAGCGAAGTCGATGCTCGACTGGCATCGCCGCCACTCCTTCTGCGCGAACTGCGGCTCCGCAAGCCGCGTTGCGGCGGCCGGCTGGCAACGAATTTGCGATGTTTGCAGCGCACACCACTTTCCACGGGTCGATCCGGTCGTGATCATGCTGGTGATCGACGGCGAACGGTGTCTGCTCGGACGTCAGCGTCAGTTTGCTCCTGGAATGTACTCAGCCCTCGCCGGCTTCGTAGAACCGGGTGAGACTGCGGAAAGCGCCGTTCGCCGCGAAGTCATGGAGGAAGCCGGTGTGAACTGTGAAGGCGTTGTCTACTTCGCGTCTCAGCCATGGCCCTTCCCTTCATCGCTGATGATCGGCTGCTTTGCGCAGGCGAGCGACACAAACATCGTCGTCGATACGGATGAACTCGAAGACGCTCGCTGGTTCTCACGCAAGGAGGCTGCGGAAATGCTCGCGGGCACGCATGCGCTCGAGCTGTCAGCGCCCCAGCCGTTTGCAATCGCCCATCATCTATTGCAGGCGTATGTTGCTAAAGGCGCTTCGGTTTTGAGCAGTTGAGCTTTGACGGATCGTTCCTTTCTCTGAAAAATGTCGACACGTCATAACGCGGCGTACACCGCGCTTCTGGCAGCCGCCCTGTTCGGAGCGACCACGCCGCTGGCCAAGATGCTGCTTGGCGCTTTGTCGCCTTTCATGGTCGCGGGTCTTTTTTACCTCGGCAGCGGAATCGGACTTGGGATTGGAATTGTCTTCCAGCGTCTATTCCGGACCGCTCGTGAGCAAAAGGATCAAAGTCACATCCGGCTGGCCGAGGTGCCGTGGCTGTTCGGCGCAATTGCCGCGGGCGGCGTTGCAGGGCCCGCGCTCCTGATGTTCGGATTGAACACGACACCTGCCGCTGCCAGTTCACTCTTGCTTAACCTCGAAGGCGTGTTCACGGCAATATTGGCCTGGGTCGTGTTTCGGGAAAACGTGGACCTGCAGGTTTTTCTCGGGATGGTCGCGATCGTTGCGGGCGGCGTCGCGCTTTCCTGGCAGCCGGCCTCAGTTGGCGTGTCCCTGGGTGCGTTGCTGGTGGTCGCGGCCTGCGTTTGCTGGGCCATCGACAACAATCTGACGCGCAAAGTCGCGACCAACGACGCAATGATGATCGCCTGCCTGAAAGGGCTGGTGGCGGGGTCGGTCAACCTGGGTCTAGCGTTCCTGCTTGGAGGGCGACTCCCGGGCTTATTCAACACCGCCTCAGCGATGCTGACCGGCTTTGCGGGCTACGGCGTGAGTCTGGTGCTTTTCGTGGTTGCGCTACGCAACCTCGGTACTGCTCGCACGGGCGCATATTTCTCGGTTGCACCGATCTTCGGCGTCGCTTTATCGCTCGCGTTCTGGCCGGAACTGCCTTCAACTCTTTTCTGGATTGCCGCCACGCTGATGGCTTTCGGCGTCTGGCTTCATATTCGCGAGCGGCATGAGCATCCCCATACGCATGAATTCCTGGGGCATAACCATCGGCATCGGCACGACGAGCATCATCAGCACACGCATGATTTCGAGTGGGATCCAGCGAAACCTCATTCTCATCCCCATCAGCATCGACCCGTCACTCACAAGCATCCCCACTTCCCGGACATTCATCACCGGCACAGCCACTGATTCCGACGTGACCTCGGCTTGAGAGAGCGCGAATGTAGATCCCGCGCCAGTGCAATGCAGGCGCGATAGCGGCGAAACGGTAACGTTTGAAAACAAATCTGTGGGACCGTGCCGGATGTGTCGTTGTTAAACTGCGGGTTTTGCACTGCACCAATGCTTACAAAAGCAAGGGAACGACAACATGAATAACCGGGAATTATTGGACACCGCAGCGCCGAACAAAAACAGCCATGTCATGCCTGGAGCGCGTGCGGCCCTGTCCCTCGCGATCGCTGCAATGGTTTCAGCATGTTCGCTGGCGCCTGGGCAGCACATGATCGAACCGGCTGCATTGCCTGTTACGAGCGCCGACAACGGCGACGTGACGAGCGACATCCAGATTCCGATCAAACAGATCGACCTGACGCTGATCCGCCAGATTCGCGCGGACCAAAAGAACGTGGACAAGACGGCAAGCCAGCTCGGTCTCTTCGCCAAGTCGACCGGATACAAGCTTGGACCGGGCGACGTATTGCAGATCACAGTATGGGATCACCCTGAACTCGCGGCTGCAGTCGGCCAGCCGGCACAGAACACAAAGCCGTCAGATGCTGCGGCCGGCTTTGTGGTGGATAGCGATGGCAACCTGCAGTTTCCCTACGTGGACCGTTCAATCCACGCATCGGGCAAGACTGCCCAGCAAGTCCAGCGCGAGATCAACACCGAGCTGAGCAAGGTGTTCGTAAAGCCGCAGGTCACGGTTCGCGTGGCCTCCTTCCGGTCATCGCAGGTGTATGTGGATGGTGATGTGCGTGCACCGGGTGCACAGACGGTCAATGACATTCCGATGACACTGACCGAAGCGGTGAATCGCGCCGGCGGTTTCGCACCGACTGCCGACCAGAGCCGCGTGACGATCACGCGTAACGGTAAGGCCTACCCCGTGAACGTCGCGCAGATGATGAAGCAGGGCAAGAACCCCGCTGACATCATGCTGCAGCCGGGCGACATGCTTCATGTGGACGCGCGCGAAGACAACACCGTCTATGTGATGGGCGAAGTCAACAAGCCGTCACCTGTACCGCCGCTGCGCGACGGCACGCTCACGCTTGCGGAAGCACTTGCACAAGCGGGTCAGTTGAACCAGGAAACGTCGAATCCGAAGCAGCTTTTCGTGCTGCGCTCGACAGGAGGCGAAACGCCGGTGATTTATCGCCTGGACGCTCGCTCGCCGGTTTCCATGCTGCTTGCGAACCAGTTCCCGCTTGAGTCGAAGGACATTGTCTATGTCGATAACAGCGGCCTCGTCCGTGCGAACCGGGTGCTGAATCTGTTCCTCCCGGCAATCAACGCGGGCCTGACTGCGGCGATCGTTACCAAGTAATTTGCTCGCGGCGCCAAAGGCCGGCGGGTTTTGCGGGATCGTCATTGAACGGTGGGAGCTCAGTCCAGTCAGTTGAATGGGCTGACTCTCGAATGGCCGACACAAGGCGCCTCCTCAAACAGTCGATTCAGCGTTGGTGACATCGATCTTCATGGTCGTCGGCTCGAAAGCTGAAGGACTGATTTTTCATAAAGTGACCAGATATAGGCGCCAGAGTCCGGCATCGGCTTGAGCCCTACCCGGTTGAAACCGAGCGACTCGTAGTAGGCGCATAGCTTTGCATTCCCCACGTCGCAGTCAAGCCGAACAAAACGGCGGTTCAAGGCGCTCACCTTGCCGGCGCACCAGTCGATTGCGATGCTGCCAAGCCCGCGGCCATTGAAGCCCTTCCTGACGCAGATCCCATGCACATATCCGGCGTCAGGCTCTTGCGGCCCCCAATGCGCTTCGTCATCCCAGTCGAGCGAGAACGTTCCAACGGGCGTGCCGTCCTGCTCGACGACGTAGACGTCTCTTCGAGAGAGGCTGTCTAATACCCAGGTTTCGCTAAATCCGTCTCCCTCCTTACCCCACGCATAGTCGCAGTGGGCGACCTTTTTCTCGTGTGCGTCGTTCCGGATCTGCGTAAGCGTGGGCACGTCCGTGGCGGTTGCCCTGCGGATGCTTGTGAACGTCATCGCTCCTCTCTCTGTTGGCTTCAAATCAGCTCCGCTACATGAACGATAATCAGCGCGGCTGGTACGAGCATCAGCTGTGCGCACAAGGCGTAAGCCCGCGTTGCATGACGTGAATTACAAATGTAAGTCCGCAGATAACGAAAAGTTGGGTATCCATACGATCCCAACAGGGCGGGGGAATTGAAGTCTACCGGAGCATTGTCGCCGCTTCGATTGTTCGATATCGAACATCACTGGCTGGTGAAGGCCGGGATATGGAAAAAGCGCCGGCTCGACGTCCAAGCCTGCGCCCAGGAATGAGCCATGCGCGGTAGACCTTGCATCAATGGAGAGACACGCAAAATGACGAATGCAACCAAGGCCTGGCCGCTGCTCCCGGCATTAACGCTGTTGCTTGCTGCATGTGCCACAGGAGGCATGCAGGCAGGCACGGGGACGCACCTTAGCGCCACAGAATGCCGTGCCTTGACGGAGATCAGGAACAAGGCACCGGTTACCCACGAGCGCAACATGAGTGAACTTGCGGCCCTGGAGAAGGCGGGCTATCACCCAGGGTGGTTTTTTGATCCTTACTACCCAGCTGATCTTCAGGCAGCACAGCGTCAGGTCAATATCTGGTATGCGACGGATTGCCCGCAAATCGCTCCCGGTTGAGTGGAAGCCGGGTGAAAAAAGCAGGCGCTAGAGTATCCATGCCTTAAGACACGAGAAGTATTTACCGAACCAGTCGTCTTTGCGGCTCGCTGGCGCTCGTTAATAATCTGATAAATAAAACTATCGAATCGCTCAGCAATCTCGCGCATGATTTTCATGTGAATAAAAACAACTATTTCAAATGCTTTTTTTTGGAACTCACATAAATCCCGGACGTCGTTGCGCGATTAACTGCTGGACATCACCTCATTTACCCTGCCCCCCATTCCAACGCTCCCCTCAGCTCCAACATGCGGATTTAACCGTCATACAATACGGTTATCAATTCGTCAGGAAATAATTATCGATTTTCCGCCGCTAACAGGAATGTCCATTTTTCGTCGATCATTGCAGTTACTATCAATTACACTCATTACCATGTTTTACGAATTATTTAAGCTGAAACTTCAGTCGATTAACGCATTTCTCTTAGACTTTCTATTACGAAAACGACAACCCGAAAATCAATGGCATTGAAAAAGGTATTGTCTATCTTCGGGACCCGGCCCGAAGCCATCAAAATGGCGCCGCTGGTGAAGTGGATCGAAGCGGACCCGGACCTGGAATCCATCGTGTGCGTGACGGGGCAACACGAGTCGATGCTGCAACAGGTCCTGGACCAGTTCGATATCACGCCCGATCATCACCTGAGCGTGATGAGGGAAAACCAGACACTCAACGGACTTGCAGCGCGCGTGCTGGATTCGCTTAACGGCGTATTCGATATTGCCAAGCCCGATCGTGTGCTGGTTCACGGCGACACGACTACGGCTTCGTTTGCTGCAATCGCGGCGTTTCATCGGCGAATCCCGGTTGCACATGTAGAAGCCGGCCTGCGTACGGGTGATCTGTCGCAACCCTGGCCCGAAGAGATGAACCGGCGTGTTGCGGACATCGTTTGCGACCTGTTGTTCGCGCCGACCGCGGGAGCGAAGGCGAATCTCGAAGCTGAGAACCTGCAGGGCCGCGTGGTGGTCACGGGCAACACGGTGATCGATGCGCTCATGATGACGGCCGCGCGCATCGATGCCGACGCACATCTGCGCAAGCGTCTGGACGCGGCCCTGCCGTTTGCCAGCGATGGCAAGCCGATCCTGCTGGTCACGGGGCATCGGAGAGAAAATTTCGGCGATGGCTTTCATCAAATCTGTCTCGCGCTGCAGGACATCGCGCGACGCGACGCGGTGCAGATCGTCTATCCGGTTCACCTCAATCCGAATGTCCGCGAACCCGTGCTGGCCATGTTGCGAGGCGAGCCAAATGTGCATTTGATCGAGCCGCTCGATTACCTGGGGTTCGTGCGGCTGATGCAACGAGCGGCAATCGTGCTGACCGACTCGGGCGGCGTGCAGGAAGAAGCGCCGGCACTCGGCAAGCCGGTGCTTGTCATGCGCAATATCACCGAGCGGCCGGAGGCAGTCGAAGCCGGCACGGTGCGCCTGGTCGGCACGAGCCGCGCGGCGATCGGATCGGCGGTATCGGCGGTACTCGGGTCATTGACGTCGTTGACCAAGCGCCCGGCAAGAAATCCTTCCCGCCTCGCCAACCCCTATGGCGATGGCCGCGCGTCCGAACGAATCGTGGCCGCCCTCGCAGGCCGCCATTTCACCGAGTTCGGTGCTTCACCGCCGGTGATCGATGCGCCGACGCTCGCACGCACACGGCGGGTCTCGGGCGGTTGACTCACCGCGCCATCACGCCCGGCTTGCACTTTCTTGCGGCATCCAATCGCAGCGACGCGCCTTAGTCACGCGCGCTGCATCGGGTCGTCGTTACTTAAAATAAACTCATTGCGCTACCGACCGTGACCCGAGCCAACCCATCGCATCATCGTCACAATCGACGTTTTTCATGGCACCTGCCGACCCTCGTCCGCGTGCTTCCGTGTATTGCCCTGGCTGCGGGGTCATTGAACGCAGCCGCAGCCCAGACTTCGTCACAAGCCCCGGATTTCGCCGACGCCTTCGATACCGCCAGCCACGCGCCCATCACGCGCACCGTCGAGCTGAAACGGCTTGGCGTTCGCGACACGGTGGCGCTCGGCGCGCCTGACAGCCGCCGCGAATATTACTTTCCGGTACCTGCGGGCGTTCCGATCACCGACGCCGCCTTGCAAGTCGATGCGAGCTATCTGCGCGGCGATGGCGGCCGCACCACCATGCTCGTGTCCCTCGACGGCTCGCCGGTCCTGGCGCGCGCACTCACGCAGCCGCAAGGCAACGCGGCGGCGACCATCGGCGTGGACGGCTCGCCGCGCGCCAACGGATACGTGCGCGTGGGGTTCGAATATGCGTCGGTGATCAACGACGCCGTGTGCGCCGATCAGACAGCAATCGGCAACGTGCTGCGGCTCGCGCCGGGCACGCGCCTGAACTATCGCTACAACAGCGGGGACATCCGCGATCTGCGGACCGCGTGGAGTGCGTTGTCGCAGACGCCGGCGATCGCCATATCGTCGAAACGGGTCGGCACCGCCGCCTACGATACCGCCTGGCGCGCCGCCGCGATCATGCAGCGCGATGGCCGCGAGCCGTCGGTAAGCGGCTGGCCCGCCGTAGGCGACACCGTGAACCTCGGCACGCCCGATGTACCCGCCGCGTTGCGCGCCATGCCCGCGTTCGCGGCACTCGCGGCAGGCGGCGAACACCGGCTGGCGAACGCCGCCGAAGCCGGCGCGCTTTTGGCCATCTCGGCCCCGACGGCTTTGCCGGCGGATCTCATCGTCGCCGACAACGCGTGGCGCACCAACGTGAACGCCTCGCTCGACGCGCTGCGCGTGCAGGCGGCGGTGGTATCGCCGGAAGCTGCAAGCGCCTTCGATGACTGGCGCGCGCGCGTCGTTGCCCCGCTTGTCACGCCGCTCGCGCCCGGCGAAGCCCGGCTCGTGCACGTGGCCGGGCAGGCTGCGATCGTGGTCGGCGACACGCGTTCGGTCGGCGCGCTCGCGCAGGTCTGGCGCGCCGTGGACGGATCGAATCAACTGGTCGTGCATCAGATCGACAGCGCAGCCAACGGCCGCCATGACGTCGTGCCGCTCGCGGCGCTCGGCGGCGTGCCGCGCACGGTGAACGTGCTGCGCCAGGCATCGTGGACGGCGGATTTCGACCTGGGTGCGGTCGCCGGCGCAGGACGCCTGCCGGATGACGTGGTGCTCGATCTCGCCGGTGCGCCCAATGGCCACAATTCGGGCGTGGTGGCGTCGGTGTTCTTCAACGACACGCTGATCGGCTCGAAACTGCTCGATGCCAATGGCCGCGCCCAACGGGTGACATCGCATATTCCGCGAACCGCGCTCAGCTCGCGCAACCTCCTGCGCGTCACCTTCACGCGCCAGTCCGACTCCGGTTGCGCGAGCGACGAAGGGTATCCGGCAGCGGTCCTGCCGACCAGTCATCTCACGCTCGTGAAGGCCGACGCCGACGACAACTTCACCGGCATGGTCGCGCGCTTTGCGACGAGCGCGAGCGTGCTGGTGCCGAGCGCGTATCTCGCCGATTCCACGACCACCCTTCCCCGCGTGGCGCGTCTTGCCGACGCCACCGGCGTGGATCCGCAACGCGCTACGCTGACGGTGACATCGAGCAACGCTGCAGTCACGCCGGCGGGACCGTTCCTGGCATTCGACGTGGCGCTCGCGGACCAGAAGTCGCACGTGCAGGTCGCGGACGCGCGCCTCGCCATCACCGGCAACGACGACGAGACGCTCTACGATGTCAGCCAGCAAGGCGTCGGGGTACTCGATGTCGCTCACGCCGGCAACACGCGCGGCGTGATCTGGCGCAGCGTCGGAGCACGCGCACCGATCGTGCCGGTGAGCCTGCAACTGGCGCAAGCCGACGTGGCCGTGCTGGACGGCACGGGCGTCCTGAAAGAGATCGATACCCGCGATCCGGCCGGCATGATCCGTATCGATACCGGCAATGAAGCAGGCGCGCCCTGGTCGGAGCGATGGTTGTCGTGGACAGTGCCGGCGTTGCTGGTCGGCATGTTCATCCTGCTGCTGATGTTCGCCGCGCTGGTGCGCAGCCGCAAGCAGCAGGCTGAAAAGCTGGCCGAAAAGCAGGCTGGAAACCCGTCGTCGAAATGAGGACACGCCATGGACCTGTATCCCGGTTACTACGCACAACAGTATTACTACGGGCTGCAATATTGCGCGGGCATCATTGCCGTGATCATTTTGATATCCAGCGCGGACGACCTGTTCATCGACCTGTATTACTGGGTCCGGCGGGCGTACCGGGCGCTTACGGTCAAGCGTGAATACACGCCGCTGAAAGCCGCGCAGTTGCAGGAGCGCGCGGAGCAGCCCATCGCCATCATGATTCCCGCGTGGCAGGAATACGACGTGATCGCGGCAATGCTCGAAGACGCCGTGCGCGTGCTCGACTACCGGAACTACGTAATCTTCGTGGGCACGTATGTGAACGATGCCGCGACCAGCGCGGAAGTCGAGCGCATGCGGATGCGCTACAAGCAGTTGCATCGCGTTGAAGTGCCGCACGACGGCCCGACCTGCAAGGCCGATTGCCTGAACTGGGTTGTGCAGGCAGCGCTCCAGCACGAACGTAACGCGGATCTGGAGTTCGCGGGCTTCGTGCTGCATGACAGCGAAGACGTGCTGCATTCGCTCGAACTGAAGTTCTTCAACTTCCTCCTGCCGCGCAAGGACATGATCCAGTTGCCGGTGGCCTCGCTCGAGCGGCACTGGTACGAGCTCGTTGCGGGCACGTACATGGATGAATTTGCCGAGTGGCATGCAAAGGATCTCGTGGTCCGCGAGAGCATGACGGGCAGCGTGCCGTCGGCAGGCGTGGGCTCGTGCTTTTCGCGGCGCGCGATGCTTGCGCTTATCGATACCACGAAGAACCAGCCGTTCAATACCGATTCGCTGACCGAGGACTACGACGTCGGCACGCGCTTGCTGAAGCTCGGCATGGAATCGATCTTTGCGGTATTTCCGGTGCAGTACCTCACGCGTCGCAAGAGCATGTTTGGTCTCAGCGAAGATCGCGAAGTGACCGTGACGGTGCCGCTTTCCGTGCGCGAATTTTTCCCTGACACGATTCGCACCGCCTATAGGCAACGTGCGCGCTGGGTGCTCGGCATCGGCATGCAGGGGTGGCAGCAGACCGGCTGGAGCGGCTCGCTCGCCAATCGCTATTTGCTGTTTCGTGACCGCAAGGGTGTGGTGACATCGTTTGTCGGCATGCTGGCTTATGTGCTCGTGCTGCAGTTCATTGCGTTCATGTGCGCGGCGTCGTTCGGACTGACGAGCGACTTGCTGCCCTCGCCGTTTGTCGATTCTGCGTGGATGAATACCGTGCTGGTGCT
The DNA here is from genome assembly GCF_964243625.1 of uncultured Caballeronia sp. Taxonomy (NCBI): domain Bacteria; kingdom Pseudomonadati; phylum Pseudomonadota; class Betaproteobacteria; order Burkholderiales; family Burkholderiaceae; genus Caballeronia; species uncultured Caballeronia sp. The sequence continues at coordinate 6,190 of NZ_CAXTGZ010000011.1, read as the reverse complement.
GAACACGATTGCAGTTGCGCTACGGGTCGTGCAACGGGTGTATTTCGTCTCCCGGCTCTACGGCTGGGAACAGGGCATCGTCTCCATCCCGCGCATGATCGTCGCCAACTTCATCAACTTCCTGGCGGTATCGCGCGCGTGGCGCCTGTTTGCGTCGCATCTGGTCACGGGCAAGCGGCTTGCATGGGACAAGACGATGCACGATTTTCCATCGGCGGCGGGGCTTTCCGAAAAGCGCCGTCAACGGCTGGGCGAGTTGCTCGTCTCCTGGCAGGCAATCAACGAGGACCAGCTCAAGACCGCAATGGAAGACGAGCTCGCGAGCGAAGCGCCCCTTGGCCGCGTGTTGCTGGCGCGTGGCTGGCTCGACGAGGAGACGCTTGCCGAAGCACTGTCGTTTCAATCCGAGCTGCAGCGGGCCGCGCTTGACCCTTCCCTGCTCGATGAAGGCCAGACGCACGTGCCGCTCGAACATGCCATCCGATACCGCATCCTGCCGCAAGGCACCGACCATGCGGGCCGCCGGATCGTGCTGGCGGCAAGCCCGCTCGAGGACGAAGCGCTCAAGGAAATCGAGCGCGTCTCGGGCGGACCCGTCACGCAGCGGATCGTACGCGAGAGCGAAATCGCAACCGGCTTCCGGTTCTTGCGCGGCGCCGGCAATGCGCTTGAACCGAACGAGACGAACGTCCCGCTTCTCGGCGATCTGCTGATCCAGATGGGCTACATCACGCGCGATAGTTTCAATGAAGCGCTCAAGGTGTACAGGCCTGAACGCGATGGCCGCATCGGCGAATTCATGGTCGCCTATGGCGCGATCTCGGCGCGCGCGCTGAGCGACGCTGTGCAGACCCAGATCCGCGCACGCGAAGCAGGACAGCATACGTGAGCGGCAGTCGTGACGGCCGTTGTGCGTTGGGCATGAGCCGCCGCGCGTTCTTGCGCGGCAGCGCCGCCGGCGTGCTGGCGCTCGGGCTCGCGGGTTGCCAGTCCCCGCCGCTCGTCCAGGGCGTTGCATGGCAACTCGACAATATGCATGCCAATGCTCACGGCGACTGGAACCGGCTGGGGGTGACCGACTTGCTCCTGCAATGGACCGCCGTCGACAACACCGCATATGTCGCCGGCACGCAGATCCCCGTGGCGCCGCGCTTGCCCGACTGGAACCGTATCGCGCAGGAACCCTGGGCGCAGCACGTGCTCGTGGGCCTGGCCGGCCGCTTCAACGAAGCTGATGCACGCGCCAACGCCGAGCTGCTGGTCGAGCAATCTCTGGAACTGGTGCGCGCGGCGCCGCACCTGAATATCGAAGGCTGGTATTTTCCTGTCGAGGTCGATCCGAGCTGGCAGGACGCGAGCTCGCTCGCGCCATTGCTCGCACGCCTGCCGCGGCCCTTGTGGATCAGCGTCTATGACCGCGGCAATATCGGCGGCGCGGCGCTGGCGCAATGGCTTTCGAGCTGGCTCCCGAGTGACGTGGGCGTGTTGCTGCAGGACGGCGTGGGTGTCTATGCGCGCGAACCGCGCATTGCCCGGACCTATGCCGATGCCCTCAGCGCCAAGTTCGGACGCGAGCGCGTGCGGGTCATCGCAGAAGCTTTCCGCGTGGCGCCCGGGTCAGCATTTCGCTCGGCCACGGCGCAGGAACTCAAGCTGCAACTCGATGCCTATCGCGGTTATCGCACGTACCTTTTCGATGGCCCTCACTACGTGCCGCCTCAACTCGTGGACAGTCTCCTGCAGTGAATATCATTCAGTCTCTCGCTCACCATGTTCTTTCCAGACGCATGCAAGCGTCCGCATTCGGCATCGCGATTTTGTGGTCCGTCCCCGGCCGACCAAACGCTGCCGTTGCCGCTGACCGGCAGCGCCTACAGGGTCGCCCGGCAGGCGTACGGAAGCTACGACAGCCATCGCTACCAGGCGAGCGTTGGCTATGCGCGCGAAGCGATCCGTCAACGACCCGATGTGATGTCGCTGCGCCTGCTGCTCGCCAGCGCGCTCGAAGCGCAAGGCGACAGGCGAGCGGCAGTGCGTGCAATAGACGATGCCATCAAGGCCCTCGGTCCCGAACCCGCGTTGCGCGCTCGCCGCAGTGCGCTGCTTGCGATCATTGCGAGCGGCGCGAACGGTCCTTCCGATCCGAACGCGCTAACCGGCAACATGGCGAAGACGGCGCAGCGTGCTTACAGGGCGTATGCGAAGCATGACTATGACGACGCGATCGCAGCGGCAAACGAGGTGCTGGCCGCGCGGCCCGACGTCATGCCGCTCTATCTCCTCGTGATCGACGCGCTAACCGCGCAAGGGCGCGACCTGGATGCGTACGACGCGGTCATCGCAGAAACGCAGCGTGGCGGCGATAACCCGGGGCTGCGCGCGCGGCGTGGGTTCATTGGCGCCCGGCTCGGACCTGTCGCGGCATCGGAAGCTTACGACGCGCTCAGGCGCGGCGATACGGACTCTGCAATCTCACGCGCGCGGGCCGCTATCGGTTATGCGCCCAATGTCCCCGGCGCCCGGGATTTGCTGATTGATGCCTTGATCCAAGCCAATCGTCTCGATGAAGCCGACCAGGCCGCGACCGATGCCATATCAGCCAACCCCTCCGCACTCGCACCGTGGTTGCTGCGCGGCGCGATCCGCGAACGCCTCGGTCAGCGTGATGCGTCGCTTGCGGATTTCGCGCACGCGATGCAGCTTCAAGACGCCACGCAGCAAGAACAACGTAACGGCCGGATCGTGATTGCGGACATGGCGCTTGCAACCGGCGATCCGCAACGCGCGCTCGATGCACTGAACGGTCTCGATCCCGACGGCGACGCGACCGACCTGATGATCGCCGTGCGTCGCCAAAAAGCGCGGCGTGCGCTGACATCGTCCGTTGCGGCCAACACCACCGATCTGCCGATGCCGCAGCTCGATTGCACGCGCATCGATTCGGGCATCCTGTGCACGCTGCATCCGTTCGATCCTGCCTACACGCAATACGCCGCGGCGGCGCGCGCCTACGACCAGCACGACTACCCGCTTGCGGTGGCGCAGGCGCGCGAGGCGGTGCGCATTGCGCCCGATGACCCCGTGCATCGCTTGCTGCTGATCCAGGCGCTCGTATCGAATGGCGATCAGGCCGAATCGAAACAGGAAGCCGCGAACCTGATCGAGAGCGGCATGATCGATACCTTGCCGAGCATGAACGCCGCGTATTTCGCATCGAATGCGGGACAGCCGGCGCTTGCCGCGCGCTACTACAACGAGGCCGATCGCAACGACGAGCTGCCGCCATCCAGCCTGCTCGATGCGGGCTACGCAAACCTGAATGCGGGCGCGGCGCCCGTCGCAGCCAGTTATTTCAGGCGCGGAATCGATGCGGACAACAACGGCGATATCTCGCTGCAACCGCAACAAGCCTTCGAGACCCGCCGCGCGATGTCCGAACTCGACCGGACCTGGGGCGTGAATGCGTCGGTGGGATATCGTCCTACGGGCGACCAGACGACGTTCGTGGCCAGTCCCGGAAGCACCGCCGATAAAAGCGTGCAAGCCGGCGCCGAAGTCTATTGGCGCCCTTTCGGTTATCTCGATGGACACACCATCGAGCTCTACGCACGCGCCTACGAGACGCTTTACTCGAAGGCGGGCAACACTACAGGCACGCCGAGCCTCGAAGGGGCGCTGGGTGTGCGCGCGAAACCGTTCGCAAGCCAGAACCTCGTGTTCGCATTCGAGCGCATCGTGCCGCTTGGCAGCGCGGTGCAGCCGGACTGGCTTGGACGTATCGCGTATTCGAACGGGTTCGGCACGGATTTGCGCGTGGACACGCCGAGTTGGTGGACGGGGCAGCTTTACGCGGAAGCAGGACATTACATCACCCATCCGGACAACTACGCGACCTTTAGCGGCGAACTCGGGCGAAGCTACCGGCTCGATGCCATCGATCCGCATCTCGTCGCGTTTCCGTACGCGGTGCTTGGCGGCGACTACAACACGCAGATCAACAACCGTGCATCGATGGGCGCAGGCGTGGGCATGAATCTGCGCTACTGGTTCCGTGAGGACACGTATCATGCGCCGCGCTCGTTCGTGGATTTCTCGCTGCAATATCGGTTGAAGATTGTCGGCGATGATCGCGCGAAGGGCGTGTTTTTCAACGCGAGCTTCAGTTATTAGCGTCGGGGGTAATTGTTGGGTGGGCGCAGGGGTACGGCGGCACGCCACTGCTCACAGGAAGAGCTGGGATGACGGTCCATCAAGACGCCGTTTTCCCGCCGTTCACTCTCAGGATCTCGCCGGTAAAGAAGCTTGCTTTCCCGGACGCGACGAACACGATCGCGTCCGCGATTTCTTCGGGCGTCCCCGCTCGTTTGAGCGGCACGCTCGCGAGGAAAACAGCTTTGCGTTCTTCGTTGCCGGTCAGTCTTTCCAGCATGGCAGTCTCGACGGGACCGGGCGCAACAGCGTTGACGCGCACGCCCGACGCAGCCCCTTCGATCGCCGCCGATCTGGTCAGGCCTTCCACCGCGTGCTTGCTGGCCACATAGAGCGACACGTTGGGCGCGCCGCGCGATCCCATCGTCGAGGAGATATTGACGATACTGCCACTGCGTTGCGCCAGCATCACGCGCATCTCGTGTTTCATGCTGAGTATGGTGCCCAGCACGTTGGTATCGAAGACGGCTGCATAGCGCTCGGGCGTCAGCTCCGTCATGGGTCCCTGCTCGCCCTCCGTGCCGGCCGAATTCACGGCCACGTCCAGCCGTCCGAAGCGTGCGACGGTCCGGTCGACGAGTTCGCGCACCGAGTCTTCGAGGCGGACATCGGCCTGAACAAACTCGGCCTCCGATCCGAGCGCGCGCAGCTCGGCCGCAAGTTGCTCGCCTTCTTCCGCGCGGCGCCCGGACACCACGACGCGCGCATGCTCATGCGCAAAGGCAAAAGCGGCGGCCCGGCCGATACCCGTCAGCGCGCCGGTGATCAGTACAACAGGATGCTCGGACATATTCGTTCTCCAGTGATTCATCGATAACGCGGCGTTTGCGGCCAGCGCCAAGTTCTTTCAAGCCGGGTGCACAGCGTGCCGGCGACAGGACTCATGCTAAGGCGCATATCATTGGAGATAAATGGGCTGTGATTCCGAACATTCCGGACATCGCTGTCCGAACTGTCGAATCAGCGCCTCCACATGCGGGAACCATGAAGTCACAAAAAACTGTTGCCGGAATCGATATAGGCGGAGAGGCTAAGGGCAATCATCTGGTCATCATGCAGGGCACCCGGATCGTGTGGAACAACCCCGGCCGAGAAACGCCGGAGCAGATGCTCGAAAAATGCATCGAGTTCGATGTTGCTGCCGTGGGTATCGATGCGCCTTGCCAGTGGAGAACCGAAGAGACTGGAAGACAGGCCGAAAAGATGCTGGCCAGAATGCGCATCTCCTGTTTTGTTACGCCGACACGCGAACGAGCGAGCCAAAGCCGGTTCTACGATTGGATGTTCAACGGGGAGTCCGTATACAAGGTCTTCGTCGAGCGCTTTCCTCTTTTGAATGACGTGTTCGCGATCGGGAACCGGGTTTGCTTCGAGACGTTCCCCCACGCCATCACGTGCGCCCTTCGCGGCCGGGAAGCCACATCTGCGAAGGCGAAGAACATTCAGCGCCGGGAGACCCTCGAAAGGGCGGGCGTTGAAACACAGTCGCTGAGAAACATCGATGAAGTCGATGCAGCGCTGTGCGCGCTGACAGCGAATTTCCTGCTCGAGGGATGGGTCGACGTCTATGGCGACAGCGCAGGAGGGTTCATTGTCGTCCCCTCCTCAACCGCCAGTAGCGGCAATAAATGATTCAGGAGAACTTGTGCATCTGATGCGGCATTCGACATTGTTATTGTTATTGGCGCTGGCTGCGCTGAGCGTAGTTGACGCCCGGGCGAGCGACATTTCGTGCGCGACCACGCAGCAACCCGCCGAGCGTGTCATCTGCGACCACGCCATTCTGAACAACGAATACGAAGATATCGTTTCGCAACAGCAAACCATGCTGAGCGCCGGGAAGCTTTCGCCTGGCCAGCTATCCCAGTGGAGACAGTCACGCAACGCCTGTACTGACGTCCACTGTATCGATACGGTATTTGCGCAGTGGAACACCACGGTGCGGGCGATTGCTTCTACCCCCAGCGCTGCAGTGGCTCCC
>NZ_CAXTGZ010000010.1:24777-28301 GCF_964243625.1 uncultured Caballeronia sp. | reverse complement strand
GGGGAAAAGGAAACCGTCGAGCACTGCGCCGATATTGCCCGCCGCAGCCAGCCCGAGAACCAGGCCCTGGACTTTCGGCGGATAGTTGCTGCCGGCCATCGGCAACGCAACTGCGAAGCTTGCGCCGCCCATGCCGAGAAACACGCCGAGAACCAGCAGCAGCGAATACGACGGTGTGCCCGACAACAGCGGCAGCACGATCGTCGGAACGGATGAAAGCAGCACGCCCATTAGCGCGACACGGCGGCCATCGGTAGATTGATACAGGTTGCCGAGCGTCACGCGCAGGATCGCGGCGGCGAGCACCGGCACCGCGACGAGGAAGCCTTGCTGCGCGGCGGTCATCGTGATGTCTTTGCTGATGAATGGCGCGAGCGGACCGTAGAGCACCCAGACGGTGAAGCCGGTATCGAAGTAGAGGAAGCACGCAACCAGCGAACGCCAGTTGCCGCTCTTCAGGGATGTGATCAGGTTTTTCATCGGGTCCTCGGAGTGGGACTGCAACGCGGAGCCGGCGAGAATTCGCAAGCATCATGCCAATCAGATCCATCTTTTCAGCCAATGTCTCCAGAACGTATGTCAGCGCGCCTCAGCGTTTGATCTGTCCCAATCGCCCTACCAATCGCACGCAACACCACGCACCGATACCACTTCACCGCAGCACCGCCCATGTGCGGCCAGCGTGACAATGGTGCGAACCGTTCATGCGCAACGGTAAAATGCCGATGCGTCCCTGAACGCACCCCAACCAGCCCCAAGGCGCAGCATGGAACTGAAATGGCTCGAAGATTTCGTCTCGCTTGCGGAGACGCGTAGTTTCAGCCGGTCGGCCGAAATGCGGCATATCACGCAACCGGCGTTCTCGCGCCGCATCCAGGCGCTCGAAGCGTGGCTCGGCACGGACCTGATCGACCGGTCGGTGTATCCAACGCGCCTGACGCAGGCCGGACAGGTCTTCTACGAACAAGCCCTCGCGATGCTTTCTCAGTTTCACGAAGCACGCACGCTTTTGCGCGGACAGACCGGTGTGCCCGATGCAACCATCGACTTTGCGGTTCCGCACACGCTTTCGCTGACCTATTTCCCACGATGGCTGCAGCACATCGAAGCGCGGCTCGGGCGCATCAACACGCGTTTGCGCGCGCTCAACGTGCACGACGCGGTGTTATCGCTGGTGGAAGGCGGCTGCGATCTGGTGATGGGCTATCACCATCCGAGCCACCCGGTCGCGCTCGATCCCGCGCGCTACGACATGCTCACGCTGGGCGCCGAATTGATCAGCCCGTTTTCATCGGTGAACAAAGGCGGACGGGCGCGATATGTCTTGCCCGGCGCCGCCGATGCCCTCATCCCGTATCTCTCGTACACGCCCAACGCCTACCTTGGACGGATGACGGAGGTGATCATCGCGACATCGCCGGCGCGGCTGTACCTTGAAAAAGTCTATGAAACCGATATGGCCGAAGGGCTCAAGGCCATGACCCTCGCCGGCCACGGCGTGGCGTTCCTGCCGCACAGCGCGGTCGCCAACGAAGTCGATGAAGGCCTCCTGATCCGTCTGGACCGTGGAACGCGCGGCACGCCCGCCGGTCAATTCACGCTGACCATGGAAATCCGTTTGTATCGTGACAAGATGGCGTCAAAAGGCGATGACCCGCGCCAGGCGCTGATGCGAAATCTCTGGGAAGCGGTCGGGGAGGAGATCTCCCGGTCGGTTGAAACCCAAACCCCGTAAGCGTTTTCGGTGTTATGCAAGATAAACATAACGCAATGATGAAACGGCATTGGATTTCAATAAGCGAATTTTCGACAATGAACGTATTCCACACAACGTTGGAGCTTCAATGTCTTCGCAGCAACCAGAACATCCTGCAGCCGTTGTTCAACACGCCATCCCGTCTTATCTCGATTCCACCCATCTCGGCCCCTGGGGCAACTATCTCCAGCAAGTCGACCGCGTCGCGCCGTATCTCGGCTCGCTGTCGCGCTGGATCGAAACCCTCAAGCGCCCGAAGCGCATCCTGATCGTCGATTGCCCCATCGAACTCGATAACGGCACGGTCACGCACTTCGAAGGTTATCGAGTGCAGCACAACATGTCGCGCGGACCGGGTAAGGGCGGCGTGCGATACCACCAGGATGTGACGTTGTCGGAAGTGATGGCGCTGTCGGCGTGGATGTCGGTGAAGAACGCGGCGGTGAACGTGCCGTACGGCGGCGCGAAAGGCGGTATTCGTGTCGATCCGCGCACGTTGTCGCGCGGTGAACTGGAACGCCTGACACGCCGCTATACCAGCGAAATCGGCATCATCATCGGGCCGAATCAGGATATTCCCGCGCCCGACGTGAACACGAATGAGCAGATCATGGCGTGGATGATGGACACGTACTCCATGAACCAGGGCCAGACGGCAACGGGCGTGGTCACCGGCAAGCCGATCTCGCTGGGCGGCTCGCTCGGCCGCAAGGAAGCGACCGGACGCGGCGTGTTCGTGGTCGGTTCGGAAGCGGCACGCCGGATCGGCTTTGATATTGAAGGTGCACGGATCGCGGTGCAGGGCTTTGGTAACGTCGGCGGGATTGCGGCGCGCCTGTTCCAGGAAGCGGGCGCGAAAGTGGTTGCGGTGCAGGATCACACGGGGTCTCTCTACCAGTCGTCGGGTATCGATGCAGTCGCGCTGTTCGATCACGTAGCCAAGCATGGCGGCGTAAGCGGCTTCGAAGGCGCCGATGTGATCGGCAAGGACGAGTTCTGGACCATCGAAAGCGACATCCTGATTCCGGCCGCGCTCGAAGGCCAGATCACGGAAGAAAACGCGCCCAAGATCCGCACGAAGATCGTGGTGGAAGGCGCCAACGGCCCGACCACGACCGCAGCCGATGACATCCTCCACGACAAGGGCATTCTCGTGATTCCCGACGTGGTCGCGAACGCCGGCGGCGTGACGGTTTCGTACTTCGAGTGGGTGCAGGACTTCTCGAGCTTCTTCTGGACCGAAGATGAAATCAACCAGCGCCTCGAACGCGTGATGCGCGAAGCGTTCGCTGCGGTGTGGACTGTTGCAAGCGAGCACAACGTGTCCGTGCGGACGGCGGCGTTTATCGTGGCGTGTACACGGATTCTTCAAGCTCGCGAAATGCGCGGCCTTTATCCATGATTTTGGTCTCTGAGAACGTTTGCGTGCGCGGACTTTCATGAGGCCGCATTAAAGCAACAAACGCATCAATTGCCCGGTGGTGTCTCGAACGACACCCCGGGCTTTTTGCGCAAGAAATAAAAGAACTGAAGAGACGAACCACGATGACCGAAAAGTCGTTAAAGTGCGCGCTGCGCAAGGCATACAGCGGGTGTCTCAAAATTATCAAGTGTGGACAACATTCATTCTTTCAAATTTATTACCCTGCTAAAATTGCGCCGTTTTCGCCAAGGAGATCAAATTATGAAGATTAAAAAAGCTGCGCTGCTGCTTGCTGCGCTGGGACTTTTCGCATCGGGCGCGCAAGCGCAAAACAACGATACGCTC
>NZ_CAXTGZ010000010.1:0-24767 GCF_964243625.1 uncultured Caballeronia sp. | reverse complement strand
GATCAAGGATTCAGGAAATATCTACTTGGGCTTCCGCGAATCATCGATTCCGTTCTCGTATTACGACGACAAGCAACAAGTCATTGGCTACTCGTATGAGTTCGCTTTGAAGGTGGTCGACGCCGTCAAGGAAAAGCTCAACATGCCGAACCTGAAGATCCAGCAGAAGTCGGTGACGTCGCAAAACCGCCTGCTGCTCGTGACGGGTAATCAGATCGACCTCGAGTGCGGCTCGACCACGAACAACCTGGAGCGTCAGCAACAAGTCGCGTTCTCCAACACCATCTTCGTGATCAGCACGCGCCTGATGACCAAGAAGGATTCGGGGATCAAGGACTTTGCCGACCTGAAGGGCAAGACGGTCGTGACGACCGCCGGTACCACGTCCGAGCGCCTGCTTCGCAAGATGAACCAGGACAAGAGCATGGGCATGAACATCATCAGCGCGAAAGATCACGGCGATTCGTTTTTGACGCTGTCGACGGGACGCGCCGTTGCCTTCATGATGGATGATGCGTTGCTGGCCGGCGAGCGTGCCAAGTCGAGCAACCCGCAGGACTTCGTGATTGTCGGTGCGCCGCAATCGCGTGAAGCCTACGGTTGCATGCTGCGCAAGAACGATCCGGAGTTCAAGAAGGTAGTCGATGACGCCATCGCCAAGGTCGAAACCTCGGGCGAAGGCGACAAGATCTACAAGAAGTGGTTCGAAAGCCCGATTCCGCCGAAGGGCCTGAACCTGAACTTCCCGGAAAGCGACGACATGAAGGCTCTTTTCAAGAGCCCGAACGACAAGGCTATCGACTAATCTCGATCTCGTCTGGATTGATGGAAACGGAAGGAGCGCTGCTTCTTCCGTTTTCTTTTGGAGGGAGTTCATGTCCTACCACTGGAACTGGGGCGTTTTCCTAAGCCCTGTCTCGACCGGCGAGCCGACAACCTATCTCGGCTGGCTTATTTCCGGTTTCTGGGTGACCGTCACCGTGTCGCTTGCGTCGTGGGTCGTGGCGCTCGTCGTGGGTTCGTTGTTCGGCATTCTGCGCACGCTGCCCAACCGCAAACTTGCGGCTGCCGGCACAACGTATGTCGCGATTTTTCGTAACATCCCGCTGCTCGTGCAGTTCTTCATCTGGTATCTCGTGATACCCGAATTGCTGCCGCCATCCATTGGCAACTGGTTCAAGCAACTGCCGCCCAACGTGCAGTTCTATACATCATCCATTCTCTGCCTGGGGCTCTTCACCGGCGCTCGCGTGTGCGAGCAAGTGCGATCGGGCATTGCCACGTTGCCGCGCGGACAGCGCGCCGCGGGCCTCGCAATGGGCTTTACCGAATGGCAGACGTACCGGTACATCCTGATGCCGGTCGCGTATCGCATGATCGTGCCGCCGCTCACGTCAGAGTTCCTGAACGTGTTCAAGAACTCGGCGGTGGCATCGACCATTGGTCTGCTCGAGTTGTCGGCGCAAGCGCGGCAACTCGTGGACTACACCGCACAATCATACGAGTCGTTCATTGCCGTCACGCTTGCCTACATGCTGATCAATCTGGTCGTCATGCAACTGATGCGCTGGGTCGAAGCGAAGACCCGGTTGCCCGGCTACATTGGAGGCAAGTAATGCATCATTTCAACTGGAGCGGCATAGTCAGTTCGCTGCCCACGCTGTGGACCGGCGCCATCATCACGTTCAAGATCACGCTGCTCGCGCTCGTGTTCGGGATCCTGTGGGGCACGGTGCTCGCGTTGCTGCGGCTTTCGGGCGTGAAGCCGCTTGAATGGTTTGCGAAGGCCTACGTCACGCTGTTTCGATCGATACCGCTCGTCATGGTCCTGCTGTGGTTCTTTTTGATCGTGCCGCAATTCCTGCAGAATGTGCTGGGTTTATCGGCGGAAGTCGATATTCGCCTGGCCTCCGCCATGGTCGCGTTCTCGCTCTTCGAAGCTGCATACTATTCGGAGATCATTCGCGCGGGCATCCAGGCGGTATCGCGCGGTCAGGTGAACGCGGCGTTCGCGCTCGGCATGACCTACATGCAGTCGATGAAACTCATCATCCTGCCGCAGGCGTTTCGCGCAATGGTGCCGCTCTTGCTCACGCAGGCTATCGTGTTGTTCCAGGATACGTCGCTTGTGTACGTGATCAGTCTTGCGGATTTTTTCCGCACGGCGACGAACGTGGGTGACCGCGACGGGACGACCGTCGAGATGGTGCTGTTCGCTGGCGCCTGTTATTTCGTGGTGTGCCTGGCTGCATCCGGTCTGGTCAAAAGTCTTCAGAAAAAGGTCGCTCGATGATCTCACTCAAGAATGTTTCGAAGTGGTATGGCCCGTTTCAAGTGCTCACCGATTGCACGACGGAAGTCAAAAAAGGCGAAGTGGTCGTGGTGTGCGGTCCATCGGGATCGGGCAAGTCGACGTTGATCAAGACCGTGAACGGACTCGAGCCGTTCCAGAAAGGCGAGATCACGATCAACGGCCAGTCGATAGGCGACAAGAAAACGAATCTGTCGAAGGTGAGGGCGAAGGTCGGCATGGTATTCCAGCACTTCGAGCTGTTTCCGCATTTGTCGATTGTGCAGAATCTGACGCTCGCGCAGATCAAGGTGCTTGGGCGTTCAAAGGACGAAGCAACGGCGAAGGGATTGAAGTTGCTGGATCGCGTGGGTCTCTCTGCCCAGGCTGATAAATTCCCCGGTCAATTGTCCGGCGGTCAGCAGCAGCGTGTGGCGATTGCACGGGCGTTATCGATGGATCCGATCGCCATGCTTTTCGACGAACCGACCTCCGCGCTCGACCCGGAAATGATCAACGAAGTGCTCGACGTGATGGTCGAGCTGGCGCAGGAAGGCATGACTATGATGTGCGTGACACACGAAATGGGCTTTGCGAAGAAGGTGGCGCATCGTGTGATCTTCATGGACCGCGGCCTGATCGTCGAAGACGACAAGAAGGAAGCGTTCTTTGAAAATCCGAAGTCGGATCGCGCCAAGGACTTTTTGGCAAAGATCCTGCATTGAGGTTGATGCGCCGGGGCGTGAGCATGCCTGGGCACATCATGCAAAAAAGGCCGTTCTCAACTTACATTGGGAACGGCCTTTTCCATTCATTCATGCACTTTCGTATTGTCCTGCGTCACCGCATCGGCCGCATTTTTCTTCACGGACTCGATGCCGGCATCGCGCGCCGACGTGCTGCTATACGACTCGCTCACACCGATGATCTCGTGATTGCCCGCTTTCAGGTTGAAGTACGGCGCGCCGCTTTTATCGGTCTTGCGCTCGTAGCGTTCATCGAGCAGCGCGTTGGTTTTCACCGATGCAATCCCGTGTTCTGCGGAAGCCCGCGTCACGTACATTTCGCTTTTGAGGATGGGTTCGCCGTTGCCGGCGCGAAGATTGAAGTAGAACTGGCCGTTGCGGGCTTTATCGATGACGAACTTTCCTGACATGGCATGTGCTCCCGGATGAGTGGAACGAGCGTGAGTTCAGGTGATCTTCAAAGGGTAATCTATTCAATGCCGAGTTCTGTTTCCACGTCGGCGGTGGTTTCAATCGTGTCCGCCCGCAGCACCGATTCAACGCAAACCTTGCATAACGGCTCGCGCGCTTTTTCCGCGACGTCAGCCGGAACCGGCACGTTGACCGTTTTCAGCAGTGCGCCGTGCTGGAACAACGCGAGATCGCCCGGCTCGAAACGGGTCCAGATTTCGTCGTCCGTGAGTGGCGACGTTGCGATCACCGCCACGCGATCTTCCGGCGTGGTGTATTTCGCAAAGTCGATGGACATGTCGGCATCGATCAGATGCGCTGTGGAGAATGGCCAGCTCCGCACCAAATAGTACAAATGCGTCGAGCAATGCGAGAACAGCGCCTGACCATTCGACATCAGGAAGTTGAAAACGCCGAATTGCGTGATTTCCCGCGTCAGTCTTTCGAGCGCCGCGAAGAGTTCGTCGAGCGGCGGCTGGCAGCCGGGAAACTCTCGCCGCAATCCTTGCAGCAGTGCGCAGAACGCGAGTTCGCTGTCGGTTGTGCCGACCGGCTGGTACTGGCCGTTCAGACAGGGTTTGTAATCCTTCAGGTCACCGTTGTGCGCAAAGATCCAGTGGCGGCCCCACAATTCGCGCATGAACGGATGGCAATTTTCCAGCAGGATATGGCCTTGCGTCGCCTTGCGGATATGCGCAATCGTGTTCTTCGACTTGATCGGATAGCGTTTCACCATCTCGGCGAGCGGCGAACTGGCCGACGACTGGTGATCGATGAAAAGCCGGCACGCCTTGTCTTCGAAGAATGCGATGCCCCAGCCGTCTGCGTGATGGTCAGTCACGCCGCCACGCGCCGCGAACCCGGTGAACGAAAAGGTCACGTCCGTGGGTTCCGCGCAGTTCATTCCGAGGAGTTGGCACATTGCTGGGGCTGCAGACTGGGTGAATGGAGCTACCCGTTACAATACGGGGTAACCAGAGCATAGCACCGACGAAACCGCCAAATAATTCGCGTCGTCGGGCCGCGGGCGGCATCGTTGTTGAATTTCCACGGTGCAGGCTGGCCGCGGGGCAAAGTTACCGGTTTGGGAACGCAACCAAAGAAAGTCAGCGCGCCGCCAGCCCGACTCCGTTTTCGTTATCCGATTTTTTCATCGTCATCACGCCAATGTCCGCTTCCGCTCCCTCCGCCGTATCGACCGTTTCTGTTGATTCCGTGACGCTTGCGCGTCCCGATGACTGGCATTTGCACGTGCGCGACGGCGCCGTGCTCGCCGCTGTCTTGCCGCATACCGCGCGCCAGTTTGGCCGAGCGATCATCATGCCGAACCTGCGGCCGCCAGTGACCACGACCGAAATGGCCGCGGCGTATCGCGGGCGGATTCTGGCTGCATTGCCGAAAGATGGCCCGGGCGCAAAGTTCGAACCGCTGATGACGCTGTATCTCACCGATAACACCCCGCCCGACGAGATCCGCCGCGCGCGCGAAAGCGGCTTCGTGCATGGCGTGAAGCTTTATCCGGCGGGCGCGACGACCAATTCAGATGCCGGCGTGACGAGCATCGCCAAGTGCGCAAAAACGCTGGAAGCGATGCAGGAGCATGATCTGCCGCTGCTGGTTCATGGCGAAGTGACGGACCCGGCCATTGATATGTTCGATCGGGAGAAGGTGTTTATCGACCGTGTGATGACGCCTTTGCGTCGTGATTTTCCGGCGCTGAAGGTGGTGTTCGAGCACATCACGACCAAAGATGCCGCCGATTACGTCCGCGATGCCGACGGCCCGACCGGCGCCACGCTGACTGCGCATCATCTGCTGTACAACCGCAATGCGCTCTTTGTTGGCGGGATCCGGCCGCATTACTACTGTTTGCCGGTCTTGAAGCGCGAAACGCACCGCGTGGCATTGCTGGCGGCGGCGACATCGGGGAATCCGCGGTTTTTCCTCGGCACGGACAGCGCGCCGCACGCGAAGGGCTTGAAAGAGCACGCTTGCGGGTGCGCAGGCTGTTATACGGCGTTGCATGCACTCGAGCTTTATACCCAGGCCTTCGATCAAGCCGGCGCGCTCGACAAGCTCGAAGGTTTCGCGAGCTTCCATGGCGCCGATTTCTACGGCTTGCCGCGCGCTGCGGAGCAGGTGACGTTGCGCCGCGAGGAATGGACGTTGCCGGCGGAATTCATGGCGGGCGAAAGCGAAATCGTGCCTCTGGGCGGCGGTGAGTCCATCGGCTGGCGGCTGGTTTAACGCCGCGTCCTGGCGCATGTCTGGTCCCGCGCAAAACGCTGGCCGACCGGCCGGATTGTTCGATGCCCGGCCAGTGCCGGGTTTCAGCGACATCGACTGGTCGCGCGGGTGGCTTGCGCCGCTGGCCGATCGCGGCACACGCTGGCAGCAGTCAGCGCTCGAAAGTTATCCGGCATACCTCTCTACGCTGAACGCCGATGCACGCGCCGAACCGCGCGTGACGGGGCGTGGAAAGGTTTTGTCGTTTATTGCGCAGGACGATCTGCCTGCGGGCGCATCGTATGAAGGTCACATCGCCGCGACCGGCTGCGTTCCGACGCGCCACAATCTGCATGATTTCTTCAATGGCGCGATGTGGTTCCAGTATCCGCGCATCAAGGCTGCGTTGAACGCGCGCCAAGCCACCGAAATCGATGCACTCGGTATTGGACCAAGCCGCGGCGCCGCCCGCGATGCCCTGACACTCTTCGATGAAAACGCCATCCTGTTCGCCTGCGCCGACCCGCTGCTCGCCGCGGCGCTTCGGGCGTTTGACTGGCGCGCTGTGTTTATTGGACATCGGGCGGCCTGGGGGCAGGCTTGCGAAGCGCACATCTTCGGCCACGCGCTGCTGGAAAAGCTGATCACGCCATACAAGGCGTGCACGGGACACGCGTGGATCGTGGAGGTCGAGCCGACGTATTTCCTCGCCGCCGATGCCGAGCGCCGCGTCATCCTCGACCTGCACGTGTCCGACCGCCTTGCCAGCGAACCCGTTTCCAGCCGATGTTTCACCCCGCTGCCCGTGCTGGGCGTGCCGGGATGGTGGCAGGAAAATGAAGGGCGCTCCTTCTACGACGACCCGCACGTTTTCCGGCCGGGCCGCCGGCGGATCGGGGCTTGATCGGCGGCATCCGTACGATCCGCCCATGCTAAAATTCGCCTCGCAAAGCAGGCCAGGCAGTCGCGGCTGAACCGGTTTCGGCCGGGGAGGGCGAGGAAAGTCCGGACTCCAACAGGCAGGGTGATGGCTAACGGCCATCCGTGGCAACACGCGGAACAGGGCAACAGAAAGCAAACCGCCGATGGCCCCGGGCGCAAGCCTGGGGATCAGGTAAGGGTGAAACGGTGCGGTAAGAGCGCACCGCGGCTGCTGCAAGGCAGACCGGCACGGTAACCTCCACCCGGAGCAATCCCAAGTAGGCAGGCGCGCATCTTCGAGATGCAGGACGGTGCCTCCGTCTCGTCTGCGGGTAGGGAGCTTGAGCGCGTCAGTAATGGCGCGACTAGAGGAATGGCTGCCACGCGCGTCACGCTTTCGGGCGTTGCGCGCGCACAGAATCCGGCTTATCGGCCTGCTTTGTGACTAATCAGAAAGAAAGCCGGCGTCAGTGTTGAACTGACGCCGGCTTTTTTTCGTCTTCTGTTTATGTGGCGCGCTTAGCCGGGAACGATATCGAATGAATGCGTCAGTTCGGCCGTCTTCGCGATCATGATCGACGCCGAGCAATATTTATCGTGCGAAAGCGTAATTGCGCGTTCGACGGTCGCCGGATTCAGGTTCTTGCCCGTCACCGTAAAGTGGAAGTGGATCTTCGTGAAGACTTTCGGATCCTCGCTTGCACGCTCGGCTTTGAGCGTCACTGAGCATCCGGCCACTTCCTGACGGCTTTTCTTCAGGATCATCACGACGTCGTATGCCGTGCAGCCGCCGGTCCCCAGCAGGACCATTTCCATTGGACGCGGCGACAGGTTGCGGCCGCCGCCTTCGGGAGCGCCATCCATGGTGACCAGATGGCCGCTGCCCGTCTCGGCGGCAAACGCCATTCCGTCTTGTCCCATCCAGCTAACTTTGCATTCCATGAAAAAACTCCGGTGCCGTCCGGCACGTGTCAATTCCTGCCGATTGTAGCGTTTTAGCTTATTGCTGGATTCATAACTGGCGTTTCCCGGGCGGTTTTTCAATAGGCGTGCTGCGGCGCGGTCGGGCGCGTAAATCGGGAAAATCCCTGCCAGAAGGAGGGAATATCAGCGCCGGGTCGCAGTCCAAAATGAAAGGGCGGCGACTTTAAGTATATGATTCAAAAAATTAATTTAATGGTCGACAGTTTATTTCATTGTTTTACATTATGAAATTCAATCTCACCATGTAAATTTACTTGCTTTGCACAAACCCAGTTCATATACTTGCTCCTGTCTCCTCCACCTCCTCCTAGGTGGATTCAGCCCGAGCCCAAGGCTCGGGCTTTTTTTCGCCTGCTTTTTGTAATGTGTCCGGTGCTGCAGGTCATTCGAGCATGCGCGCGACTCCCAGCCAAGCGGCTAGAGAGGCGCAATTTCGGCTAGTTTGAGCCTCGTGCTCGCTTGTTTTGACTTCGCGCTGAAATTTCCCTTATAATTCAAAGTTCTCTATCCGCACCATGCCCGCGGACGAGAACCAGGGAGAGCCCGCACGCGCCTCGATGCGCACGAACATACAAGCGGGACAAAGCAGGGCAGAATTATTTTTTGGATCGATCATGAAGACGTTTTCCGCAAAAGCCCATGAGGTGACGCGTGAATGGTACGTGATTGACGCGACGGATAAGGTTCTCGGACGTGTCGCCAGTGAAGTGGCCGCCCGACTTCGCGGCAAGCACAAACCCGAGTTCACCCCGCACGTCGACACTGGCGATTTTATCGTCATCATCAACGCCAGCAAGTTGCGCGTCACGGGCAACAAGGGTACTGACAAAAAGTACTACCGTCACTCGGGCTATCCGGGCGGCATCTACGAAACGACGTTCAACAAGATGCAAGAACGCTTCCCGGGCCGCGCGTTCGAGAAAGCCGTGAAGGGCATGTTGCCGAAAGGTCCGCTCGGCTACGCTATGATCAAGAAGCTCAAGGTCTACGCTGGCGCAACGCATCCGCATACGGCTCAACAGCCTAAAGCGCTCGAGATCTAAAGGGAGCCCATATGATCGGTAATTGGAATTACGGTACGGGCCGCCGCAAGAGCGCCACTGCCCGCGTGTTCATCAAGTCCGGTACGGGCGTGATTATCGTCAATGGCAAGCCCATTGCTGATTATTTCTCGCGCGAAACGTCGCTGATGATCGTGCGCCAGCCGCTCGAACTGACGAGCCACGCCACCACGTTCGACATCAAGGTCAACGTGAACGGCGGCGGTGAGACGGGTCAGGCCGGTGCAGTTCGCCACGGCATCACGCGCGCGCTGATGGACTACGACGCAACGCTGAAGCCCACGCTGTCGCAAGCCGGCTTCGTTACCCGCGATGCTCGTGAAGTCGAACGTAAGAAGGTTGGTTTCCACAAGGCACGTCGCCGGAAACAATTCTCGAAGCGTTAAGCTGTCTGGCGTTTCGTCGCTGTTGTTGCTTTGGTGGCGAAATTGCTTGGAAAGCCGTCTGCGTGTATGCGCCGGCGGCTTTTTTCGTTACGGCAGCCGCTGACCGATGAAGATCGAATCAAGCAGCCGCGGCAAATTCGGAATAGTGTGGCGCGATAGCCTATTGATTACATGGGCTTCCAGCACGATATTGAGATCAGCCCTACAATAGTCCCTAGAAGCTTTTTTGGAGAGTTCGAATGAACGCTGTCACCGATACCCCCACGACCGAAATGCCCCTGCCGTTCGTTTTCACGGACGCAGCCGCTGACAAGGTCAAGCAACTGATCGACGAAGAAGGCAATCCGGAGCTGAAGCTGCGTGTGTTCGTACAAGGCGGCGGCTGTTCGGGCTTCCAGTATGGCTTCACGTTCGACGAAGCCATCAACGAAGACGACACCGTAATGGATAAAGCAGGTGTTCAGTTGCTGATCGATTCGATGAGCTACCAGTACCTGGTTGGCGCCGAGATCGACTATAAAGACGACCTGAACGGCGCCCAGTTCGTGATCAAGAATCCGAATGCGACCAGCACGTGCGGTTGCGGATCGTCGTTCTCGGCCTGATTCCGGATGGAGTTCACGGTTGGATGTTTTGATGAACGGAGCCTTCGGGCTCCGTTTTTATTTCCACCGGGCGGATCATTAGCGCAGCTCGGCGTGGCCTAGCGCAGCTCAGCGCGGATAGATGGCACCGAGAACCCGTTCACCTGCGGCACCGGTTACGGCCGCCACGTTCCCCGCTTCGCGTGCCACGCAGCGCATTGCCAGCCATGCGAACGCCAACGCTTCCACCTGCTGGGGCGGCACACCGAGCGCGTCGGTCGTCATGACGGGCACGCCGGACATGCCAGTCTCGGCGAGCGCCTGCTGGATTGCGTTCATGAGTATCGGATTGCGTGCGCCACCACCGCACACATAGACCGCACGACAATCGGATGCATGCCGTTCAATCTCGCGCGCGATTGTGATCGCCGTGAGAGCGACGAGCGTCGCTTGTACGTCTGCAGGTGAAACCGTGTCGAATCCCGCGAGCTTGGCATCGAGCCATGCGGGGTTGAACAAATCACGCCCCGTGCTTTTGGGCGGCCGCTGTGCGAAGAATGGTTCATCGAGAAGATTGTTCAGCAACGAACGGTTCACTTGTCCTTGCGACGCGAAATGGCCCCCTTCGTCGAACGGACGATTCAGATGGCGATGCGCCCACTCGTCGAGCAACGCATTGGCCGGACCGCAATCGAACCCGTGCACTCCGCCACCCGCCGATAAAATCGTGATATTGCTGATGCCTCCCAGATTGCAGACCACGCGGGTTTCGTTCTTCGAACCGAAAACCGTCGCGTGAAAGGCCGGGACAAGCGGTGCGCCCTGGCCGCCAGCAGCGACGTCGCGGCTGCGAAAGTCCGCAACGATATCGATGTTTGTCATCTCCGCCAACAACGCGGGATTGTTGATTTGCCGGGTATAACCCTTCTCCGGCCGATGCCGCACCGTTTGCCCGTGGACCCCAATGGCGCGAACCTTTGCCGCCGAGTAGCCGCTCATGCTCGCCAGTTCATGGCAGCACACCGCGTAGCGTGTGGCCAGCGCGTTTGCCGCCAGCGCCTCACGTTCCAGTTCGTTGTCCCCGGGCGCCTGGAGAGCGAAAAGCGCTTCACGCAGGCCTTCCGAGAACCCCACATGCGCCTCGCCGAGCACAATGGGTGGCTTACCCGCGGTGAATTGCACGGCAACGCCGTCCACGCCATCCATGCTCGTGCCGGACATGAGCCCGAAATAGACACCATCCGCTGCGCTGCCTGCTTCTACCGCCTCACTACGTCGCGCCACGTTGTCTCTCCTTTTCGATGCATTCATGCGGTCAAAACGGCCGCCACGGTTAGATTATCCACGCAACGAAGCGCGTCGTTAAGCCGTCGGCCTCGACGTTAGCCATTCGGCCATGTTTACGCTCAAGATCCGCGCTCGTTGCCGCCGAAACCTCGCCGAATGGCTAACGCGCGGGGAAAACGGGGCGAACGCGCACGACATCACGTAAAATCCGATCCCTGAACCAAGCGAAAGCCGCGCTGATTTTGCGCTCGCCAATCAGCGCAGCAGAGCCGCAGCGCCGCGACCATTACCCGACGTGCGCCTTGTCCGCGTCCCGAACAAATCATCCGAGAAGTTGCAAGCATGACCACAGAACCGAACGACTCTCCGGCTTCGGCTGCGAAAACATTGCCCCTGACCGACGAAGTGCAGGCTGCGCTTGCCATCGCGAAACGGGGTTGTGATGAACTGCTCATTGAAACCGAATTCGCGCAAAAGCTCGCGCGCAGCGCGCTGAGCGGCAAGCCGCTGCGTATCAAGCTAGGCCTCGATCCGACCGCGCCTGACATTCACATCGGCCATACGGTTGTGCTGAACAAGATGCGTCAGCTCCAGGACCTCGGCCATACGGTCATCTTCTTGATCGGCGATTTCACGTCGTTGATTGGCGATCCGTCGGGGCGTAACGCCACGCGCCCGCCACTCACGCGTGAACAGATCGAGTCCAACGCGAAGACGTATTTCGAACAGGCTGCGCTGGTGCTGGATCGCGAAAAGACCGAGATGCGCTACAACAGCGAATGGTCGATGCCGCTCGGCGCCGACGGCATGATCAAGCTCGCCTCGCGCTACACGGTTGCGCGCATTCTCGAGCGTGAGGATTTTACCAAACGGTATCAGGGCGGCATGCCCATTTCCATTCACGAGTTGCTGTATCCGCTCATGCAGGGGTACGACTCGGTGGCGCTGAATGCGGACCTGGAACTCGGCGGCACGGACCAGAAATTCAACCTGCTGGTTGGACGCGAGCTGCAGAAGCAGTACGGCCAGGAGCAGCAGTGCATCTTGACCATGCCGCTCCTGGAGGGGCTGGACGGCGTCGAGAAGATGTCGAAGTCGAAGCACAACTACATCGGCATCAGCGAGAAGCCAACGGACATGTTCGGCAAGCTGATGAGCATTTCCG
Source organism: uncultured Caballeronia sp. (assembly GCF_964243625.1). Taxonomy (NCBI): domain Bacteria; kingdom Pseudomonadati; phylum Pseudomonadota; class Betaproteobacteria; order Burkholderiales; family Burkholderiaceae; genus Caballeronia; species uncultured Caballeronia sp. The sequence continues at coordinate 12,667 of NZ_CAXTGZ010000010.1, read as the reverse complement.
ATACGCTCATGTGGCGCTACTTCGAACTGCTGTCATTCAGAAGCATGGAAGAGATCGCGAGATTCAAGAGCGAAGCCGAAGGCGGACGTAATCCGCGCGATTTCAAGGTGCTGCTCGGGCAGGAAATCGTCGCGCGCTTCCACTCATCGCCGGATGCAGAGCGGGCGCTTGAAGATTTCAATCATCGTGCGAAGGGCGGTGTGCCGGACGAGATTGCATCGGTGACGTTGAGCGGTGCGCCGCTTGCCATCGGGCAATTGCTGAAACAGGCGGGGCTGGTTCCATCTACTAGCGAAGCGTTGCGAAACATTGAACAGGGCGGCGTGAAGATCGACGGCGCAACGGTGTCGGACAAGGCGTTGAAGATCGAAGCCGGCGAGTTTGTCGTGCAGGTCGGCAAGCGCCGCTTCGCACGCGTCACGCTGACGGCCTGAATCCATGATCGCGCTCATTCAGCGCGTCCTGCGCGCCGATGTTCGTGTTGAAGGCCGCGTGACCGGTGCGATCGATGCCGGGCTCCTGGCGCTTGTGTGCGCCGAACGCGGCGATACGCCGGCAACGGCGGACAAGCTGCTCGCCAAGATGCTGGCGTACCGGGTTTTCAGCGACGCCGCGGGCAAGATGAATCTTCCGGTCCGGGATATCGACGGCAGCGGTCGCCCGGGCGGCGTGCTGCTGGTATCGCAGTTCACCCTCGCCGCCGATACATCCAGCGGCTTGCGGCCGAGCTTCACGCCCGCAGCACCTCCCGACGAAGGCCGCAGGCTCTTCGACCACTTTGTGGCACAGGCGCGCGCCGCGCATCCGGTTGTCGAGACGGGCGAGTTCGGCGCGGACATGCAGGTGACGCTGGTCAATGACGGACCAGTAACGTTTTGGCTGCAAGTGCGTCCGTGATGCATTCTTTCAGCGCTGATTGAACCCAGGCGCATCTTCTGGACTCCCCATGATTACGCAAGTCCTTTTCATCAGGCACGGCGAGACTGACTGGAATCGCATCAAACGGATTCAGGGCCATATTGATATTCCACTGGGCGCGAGTGGACTTGTGCAAGCTGAACAGCTCGCCCAGCGCCTGGTGCGCGAGTCCCAATCCGGCGCGCGCCTTGACGCGGTCTATTCCAGCGACCTGGAGCGCGCACAGCAAACGGCCAGGCCATTTGCGGAAGCGCTCGGGTTATCGCTGAATTTGAGCCAGGGCTTGCGCGAGCGTTTGTATGGCGACTTCCAAGGTCACGACAGCGCCGAGATTCGTGCCAAATTCCCTGCTGAACATGCGGTCTGGCAGAGCCACGATCCCGATTTCGCGCCGCCAGGCGGCGAGTCTCAACGAGAGTTTTCGACGCGGGTGTTGAAGGCCGTTGCGCCGATCATCGCCGCGCATCCGGGTGGACGGGTTGCGTGTGTCGCGCATGGCGGCGTGCTGGATTGTATTTATCGTTTTGCGCGTGGCATTCCACTTGAAGTGCCGCGCGACTGGCTCTTGCTGAACACGAGCATCAACACAGTGGACTTCGAGGACGGCCATGCGAAAGTCGTGTCGTGGGGGGATGTCGCGCATCTGGCCGCCCCGAGCAGCGACGACGACCTGAAGGAAGTGCCGCGCTGATCCATTAACCGGGCTGGTTGGCGTCCCAAAGATCGCGAACCGGGCCCGCGTCCGGCGCTGCGAGTCCGAAATGACGATACGTCAGCAGCGTGGCAACACGGCCGCGCGGCGTTCGCTGCAGATAGCCTTGCTGGATCAAATAAGGTTCCAGCACGTCTTCAATGGTGTCGCGCTCTTCGCCAATTGCCGCAGCCAGGTTATCGACGCCGACCGGGCCTCCATCGAACTTGTGCAGGATGGCTTCCAGTAGCTTCCGGTCCATCAGGTCGAAGCCGACGGGATCGACATCGAGCATCTTCAGGGCGGCATCGGCGACATCTGCCGTGATATTGCCGTTCGCCCGCACCTCGGCGTAATCGCGCACACGCCTGAGCAAACGGTTCGCAATACGCGGCGTTCCACGCGCACGCTTTGCAATCTCGAACGCGCCTTCCGGGACGATGTTCGCCTTCAACAGCGATGCCGACCGCGTGACGATTCGCGCCAGTTCGCTCGCCGTGTAAAACTCGAGCCGCGACACGATCCCGAAGCGATCCCGCAGCGGATTCGTCAGCATGCCGGCGCGCGTGGTGGCGCCAACCAGCGTGAACGGCTGCAAGTCCAGCTTTACGCTGCGTGCGGCCGGCCCTTCGCCGATCATGATGTCGATCTGATAATCCTCGAGCGCCGGATACAAGATCTCCTCGACGACCGGCGAGAGCCGATGGATTTCATCGATGAAAAGTACGTCGTTCTTCTCGAGATTGGTCAGCAGGGCGGCAAGATCGCCGGCGCGTTCCAGCACCGGCCCCGACGTTTGCCGCAGATTCACGCCCATTTCCCGCGCGATGATGTGCGCGAGCGTGGTCTTGCCAAGGCCCGGCGGCCCGAACAGCAGGACGTGATCGAGGGCCTCGGAGCGCCTGCGCGCAGCCTCGATGAAGATCTGCAACTGATCCCGGATCTTTTCCTGCCCGACGTATTCCTCGAGCTGGCGCGGCCGCAGCGCCCGCTCGAACACTTCCTCGTTCGGCGAGACGGGAGTAGCCGAAATGATGCGTTCGGCGGCGAGTTTGTCGGTTTCTATCATGCGTCGATTGTACCGCGTGACTAAAGCACCGAAAGCTGGCCGATCGGCCGACTGTTGGCCGGATCAACAGCGTGGGAGACTAAAAACGTTCCCGCTTGAGCAAGTTCGAGTCGCGCTTGCGCATCAGCGTGTGGGTTGAAACGACAGCGCCTTCAAGGCCAGCTTGATGCCTTCTGAAACGCCTGTCCCGGCGGGGACATTCTTTACCGCCATGAGCGCTTCCTTTTCGGAGTAACCCAATGCCAGCAAAGCGTTCAGGATATCGCTCGCGTGATCCGGGCCCGCCACCGTGCCTGCTGCCGTGCCCAGATCTGCACCGAGCTTGCCTTTCAGTTCCAGTAGCAGCCGCTCCGCCGTCTTTTTACCAATGCCGGGCGTTCGCGTAAGGCGTGCGGCGTCCTGCATGGTCACCGCTTGCGCGAGTTCCTGGACGCTCATGCCGGACAACACCGCGAGGGCCATCCGCGCACCGATTCCGCTGATCTTGAGCAATTCGCGAAAAGTCGTGCGCTCCGGCTGGGTGCCGAAGCCGTACAGCAAATGCGCGTCTTCCCGCACGATCAACTGGGTCAGGAGCACGATCTTTTCGCCGCTGTTCGGCAGGTTGTAGAAGGTGCTCATCGGCACGGCGATTTCGTAGCCTACGCCACCGCAATCGACGAGCAGATACGGCGGGTTTTTTTCAAGCAAGACGCCTGCAATGCGACCAATCATGTTGAGGAACTTGTAATGGAGTTAGCCGACAAGGCGGCCGCGCCGTACGCGCAGGCCTTTTTTAGCCAGCGATGGCGCAATGCCGCCGAGGATCGCCGTCGCGCCGCCCGCGTGCGCGTGGCAGATGGCCATGCCGAGCGCATCGGCGGCGTCGGTGCCGGGTACGCCCGAAAGGGCGAGCAAGCGCACGACCATCTGCTGCATCTGTTCTTTCGTGGCGCGGCCATAGCCCACCACGGCCTGCTTCAATTGCAGCGCCGTGTATTCGGCGACCGGAACGCCGTTCGCGACCAGTCCGCAAATGGCGGCGCCGCGGGCCTGGCCGAGCAGCAGCGTGGATTGAGGATTGACGTTGACGAACACTTTTTCGATAGCCGATTGATCCGGCGCATGTTGCCGCACGAGCGTCGAAATACCCTCGAAGATCGTATTCAGACGCGACGGCAAATCGGCGTCCGCGGTCTTGATGACGCCGCTGGTCACGTAGGTCAGCGTGTGGCCGGTTTTATCGATGACGCCGAATCCAGTCACGCGCAGGCCCGGGTCGATGCCGAGAATTCTCATGGAATGCCGTTGGAACGTAGTGCTTGCGATACTAACAGCGCGGCGCAAAAAGTAAAAAGCCCGGTGAACCTGCCGGCCACCGGGCTTTGCGAACATCAGACGTTCTTAATGACGGAAGTGGCGCGTGCCGGTGAGCACCATCGCGATATTGTGTTCATCCGCGGCCGCCACGACTTCGTCGTCGCGCATGGAGCCGCCCGGCTGGATCACGCAGGTCGCGCCCGCGTTCACCACCACGTCGAGGCCATCGCGGAACGGGAAGAACGCGTCCGACGCCACGGCAGATCCCGCCAGCGACAACCCCGCGTTCTGTGCCTTGATGCTCGCGATGCGCGCCGAATCCACGCGGCTCATTTGCCCCGCGCCCACGCCGAGCGTCATACCGCCGCCGCAGAACACAATGGCGTTCGACTTCACGTACTTCGCCACGCGCCAAGCGAACATCAGGTCGTCCATTTCCTTCGGCGTCGGATGACGCTTCGTGACCACGCGCAATTCGTGCGGCTGAACGTTCTTGGAATCCAGCGACTGAACCAGCAAGCCGCCGCCCACGCGCTTCAGGTCGAACGCGTTGTGACCGTCGCCGAGCTCGATTTGCAGCAGACGCACGTTCTGCTTCGCCGCGAAAATCTGCCTGGCGGCGTCGCTGAACGAAGGCGCCATCAGCACTTCCACGAACTGCTTGGCGACCGCCTGGGCCGCAGCTTCATCGACTTCGCGATTGAACGCGATAATCCCGCCGAACGCCGAAGTAGGATCGGTCTGGAACGCCTTCGAATATGCTTCGTGTGCACCCGCGCCGACCGCCACGCCGCACGGATTCGCGTGCTTGACGATCACGCAGGCCGGCACGTCGAAGGTCTTCACGCATTCCCATGCAGCATCGGAATCCGCGATGTTGTTGTACGACAATTCCTTGCCCTGCAACTGCTCGTAGTTCGCGAGTGCGCCCGCGGACGTCGCGATGTCACGATAAAACGCTGCGCTTTGATGCGGGTTTTCGCCGTAACGCAGGTCCTGGACCTTGGTGAATGCAAGATTGAACGTCGACGGAAACGTGTTGCGGCTCTTGTGTTCGAGCGCTTCGGTCAGGCTCGTCAGGTAGTTCGTGATCGCGCCGTCATATTGCGCCGTGTGCGCGAACACTTTGGTGGCGAGTTTGAAGTTCGTCGGATAGCTGACCGTGTTGTTGCCCGAGCGCATTTCCTCGAGAACCGTCGCGTAATCCGAAGGATCGACGATCACGGTCACATCGCGATGATTCTTCGCCGCCGAACGCAACATGGTCGGACCGCCAATGTCGATGTTCTCGATCGCGTCTTCCAGCGAGCATTCTTCCTTCGATACCGTCTGCACAAACGGATACAGATTCACCACCAGCAGGTCGATGGTCGGAATATTGTGTTGCTCGAGCGCGGCCATGTGTTCAGGCAAGTCGCGACGCGCCAGAATGCCGCCGTGGACCTTTGGATGCAGCGTTTTCACGCGGCCGTCGAGCATTTCCGGGAAGCCGGTGTAGTCGGCGACTTCGGTGACGGGCAGGCCGGCATCGGCGAGGAGTTTTGCGGTGCCGCCGGTCGAGAGCAGGCTTACGCCCAGCTCGGACAGCGATTTTGCAAATTCAACAATGCCGGACTTGTCTGAAACGGAAAGGAGCGCTTGCTTGATCATGATGGGAACGGCGGGGAGCCGGTAGGGGAGTCGAGGGAATCAGTAAATTCGGATCGACCGCCGTACGCCGCGACGGTCCGGGAGGTACATCAATGAGACAAATGAATTAAATCAGGCCGTGCTGCTGAAGCTTCTTTCTCAACGTATTGCGATTGATGCCGAGATACTCCGCTGCGAGCGACTGGTTGCCATCGGCTTGTTTGAGCACGACTTCGAGCATCGGCTTTTCGACGCACGAAATCACCATTTCGTAGACGTCGTGCGGTTTCGAGCCGTCCAGGTCCTGGAAATAATTGTCCAGGCTCTGGCGGACGCATTGTTCTATGTTGTGTCTGCTCATGCGGCTAATCGGTCTGTTTGGTTCTGCGTGCCGCACGTTTCTTCTTCGTCGTTGCCGCTGCGCTCGGCGTCTGCGCCGGGTTCTTCGACATAGACGAGACGGTCGGACAACGCCTTTTGGGCGTCGAAGAATTCGTTCACGGCGAGCAATTGTTCTCGTGTGGAATCCAGCGTGTTCATCCGATGTCTGAACGTGTTGGCGCCGGAAAGGCCGCGAGTGTACCAGCCGATGTGTTTGCGCGCTGTACGAACGCCCGTGAATTCACCATAGAAATCATAGTGATCTTCAAGATGTGCGTTCATCAGTGCCTGGATCTCGTCGATCCGCGGCGCGGGCAAATGTTGGCCCGTCAGGAGGAAATGTTCGATCTCGCGAAAGAGCCACGGACGTCCCTGCGCCGCGCGCCCGATCATGATGGCGTCCGCACCCGTCACGGCAAGCACATGTCGCGCCTTTTCCGGCGTGGTGATGTCGCCATTGGCCACGACCGGAATGCGCACGGAGGCTTTGACGGCCGCGATGGTCTCGTATTCGGCGTCGCCTTTATACAGGTCGGCGCGCGTGCGGCCATGCACGGTCAGCATGGAGATGCCGGCGTCCTGTGCAATGCGCGCGATGTTCAGCGCATTCTTGTTTTCGCGATTCCAGCCTGTGCGGATTTTCAGCGTGACCGGCACAGCGTCCGGGCCCACGCCGACTGCGTTCACCACCGCCTGCACGATCTCCGCGACCAGCGCTTCGTTTTGCAGCAACGCGGAACCCGCTGCCACGTTGCAGACCTTCTTGGCTGGGCAGCCCATGTTGATATCGATGATCTGCGCGCCGTTCGCGACGTTGTGACGCGCCGCTTCGGCCAGCATTTTCGGGTCTGCGCCTGCAATCTGGACCGAGATCGGTTCGACTTCGCCAGCGTGATTTGCGCGGCGCATGGTTTTCTCGCTTTTCCACAACTGCGCGTTCGATGCCACCATTTCCGACACGGCGTAGCCTGCGCCCATGCGTTTGCACAACTGCCGGAAAGGGCGGTCTGTCACGCCGGCCATGGGGGCGACGAACAGGTTGTTGCGCAAAATATGGGGGCCGATGGCCGGTTTGGAAATGGGCATGAAACTGGCAGCGTCCACGATTCGATGGACGCAAAAGCGTTGAAGGAAAACGCGTATTTTAACGCGAACGCGCAGGGTCAATTAGCTCCAATCGCGCCGCAAGTCGTTAAATCTTCTATGAAAGTTGCGAACGCCATAGAGTGAACGCTCGGTTTTCCAGGCACCGCGCTCAGCAAATTTGGCCGGGCTGGCGCGAAGTGCGGAGCCGGTTTTCCAAAGCAAACGATCAGCAACTGATGAGCAATCGTTTAGCGCCGTTGCCCGAACATCATTTGACGCGCCAGCACGGTCTTGACCGGCGGCACGAGTTCCAGCGCGCTCAAAGCGAGGCCGCGCATTGCAGCAAGCGGCGCAAAATCGATGGTGAAAACTCGCGCGAGCGTATCCGTGGCACCAATCGTCATCCGCCGGTCGAGCGCGCGACGTTGCGCAAAAAGGCTGAGCGCGACCGTCGTGGTCCCGTTCGTCGACAATGCATCGCATAGTGCGTGTGCATCGCGCAGGCCGAGATTGAGTCCTTGTCCTGCAACAGGATGCAGCGTTTGTGCCGCGTTTCCGATCGCAACCGTGCGCCGGTCGACAAGCGCATTCAGCGCGTTCAACCCAAGCGGGAACATCGCACGGCCGGTGATTTTCGTGAAACGGCCCATGCGTTCGCCAAATGCTGCGCCGAGCTCGGTGAGAAATGCATCGTCGGGAAGTTGCGAGCGGCGGGTGGCCTCTTCGGGCGCGCAACACCAGACCAGCGCGTAATCCGCCTGACGCGCGCCGCCAGACGGCAACAGCGCGATCGGACCTTCGGGTGTAAAACGTTCCCACGCAACCCCCGGTTGCGGCGCGCTCACGCTGACCGTCCCGACAATCGCCGTCTGACCGTAATCGCGCGTGTTCTTGACCAAGGTCGATGCATCCGTTTCCTTGTACAACCCGCCTTCGGCATTTACCAGGATGCGCGCGCGGATCGTCCGGTTGCCCTCGGCCGCGGAATGGATGGGCAGCGTCACGCCATCATGGTCGTGCAGCGGCGTGGACGCCGTCGTTCCGGTGAACCAGTGAACGCCAGTCTTGGCCACGGCTTGCGAGAGCGTCGAAACGAGCGAGCCGTAACGCACGACGTAACCGAGCGCGGGCAGACCGTGTTCATCGTGATCGATCAATGTGCGGCCGAACCGGCCGCGCTGCGAAACGTGAATGCGCTTGATCGGCGTGGCATCGGAGGGAAAACCCAGCGACGATTCCAGCATCGCGCGGCTTCCATGCGACACAGCGATCGCGCGGGGATCGTTTGAAGCTGCACCCGGCTCGCGTGCATCGATCAACGCGACCGAGAAACGCGATGTTGCGCTGCGTTTCGCGAGCCATCCTGCGAGCGCGAGGCCAACGGGGCCCGCGCCGACTATGGCGATATCGAAGTGATAATCGGCCGGCAGTTCATGGCCGACGGTTTCCGTGGTTTCAATTTGCATCGGGGGTTTGCGCGTCGCGCATCAAGGCTTCGATTTCGTCGGCATCGACGGGGACTTCCCGCGTTGTGAGCTCGCAGCCGCCGGCGCTCACGATGGCATCGTCTTCAATCCGGATGCCGATGTCCGCGTAGCGTTCCGGCACGTCGGCGGCGGCGCGAATGTACAAACCCGGCTCAATGGTCAGCGTCATGCCTGGTTTCAAGGTGCGCCACGCACGCGCGCCCTGGTCGTCGAGCGGCGCGTTTGCATCGCGGTAATCGCCCGCGTCGTGCACATCCATGCCGAGCCAATGGCCCGTGCGGTGCATGTAGAAACGCTGGTACGCACGCTCGGCGATGACGTCGTCGACCGTTGCAAACTGGTTCCGATCGATGATCCCCGTATCCAGCAATCCCTGCGACAAAACCCGCACCGCCGCTTCGTGCGGCGCGTCGAAGCTCACGCCGGCGCGGGTGGCATCAACGGCGGCGTATTGCGCGGCCAGCACGATGTCGTAGATTTCCCGTTGCGCCGACGTGAACCTTCCGCTCGCCGGAAACGTGCGCGTGATGTCGGACGCGTAGCCGTCGAGTTCGCACGCGGCATCGATGAGAATCAGATCGCCTTCGCGCGCGATCGCGTTGCCCGCCGGGTAGTGCAGCACGCACGCGTTCGCGCCGGCCGCGACGATCGAACCGTATGCCGGGGCTTGCGCGCCGCGTTTGCGGAACGTGTAGAGCAACTCGGCTTCGATCTCGTATTCGTGCATGCCGGGACGGCAGGTTTGCATCGCGCGGCGGTGGGCTTCGGCCGAAATCGTGCCGGCGCGGCGCATGATCGCAAGCTCGTGGTCGTCCTTGATCAGGCGCATTTCGTCGAGGATGGGCAGCAAATCGACCGCTTTCGATGGCGCTTTCACCCCGATCCGGCTTTGCGCTCGTACTGCTGCGAGCCAGCCGCGAACCTGTGTGTCGAGTTCGGCCGAACTGCTGAGCGCGTAGTGCACGGCGGGTTTGTCGGCGAGAAGGCGGGGCATCTCGGCATCGAGCTGATCGATGGGAAATGCCGCGTCCAGTCCCAGCGCGAGGCGCGCGCCTTCAGGGCCGTGCCGAAAGCCTTCCCACGTTTCGCGCTCGACGTTTTTCTCGCGGCAGAAGAGGATGGCCGCGGGTTCGTCGGGATGAGCGCTGGCGTCCAGAAGGAGCGTGGCTTCGGGTTCCGTGAAGCCCGTCAGGTAATAAAAGTAGCTGTCGTGGCGGAACGGGTAATCGGCGTCGCGGTTGCGCATGACTTCGCGCGCGGTCTGGATGATCGCCACGCCGCCGCCCGATTCGCGCAGCGCCGCGAGAACGCGTTCGCGGCGGCTGCGATAGACATCGAGGCTTGAGGATTGGGCTTCAGTCGATGAGTTCATTCAGCGATTGTAGCGCCGGTTTGCTCGGCCTTATTCCTTCGCCTCGGGGGCCTCGGGTGTTTGGCCGCCCGCGGGTTCTGCCGCTGCCGGCCGGTTGCGCACGCTTCCGGCGATCAGGTCAAAGCGGAACAGGCGGCATTCGAGCGCACCGTTGAAAAGCGGTGTTTTCGTCGATTCACGCAACCGCAGCATGCCAGGCAGTTTTCTGTCCGATGTCAGCACATACGCGCGCCAGCCTGGAAAGCGCTGCTTGAGCGCGTTGCCGAACGAGATGAAAAACTCAAGGTCCGCCGGATCAGGCTGCGCGCGATGAAATGCTTCTTCGTCTTCGTCGTGACCGCGGTTCTTCGGTTCGCGGAGCTCGCCGCGCGGACCACGGCCACGCACTTCGATCCGTTCGCCGTACGGCGGATTCGCGACCAGGATGCCGGGCTCGCCCGCCGGCGGTGTCATGTGGCGGGCATCGACCTGTTTCAACGACAGTTCCGGCAGACCTGCGCGTTCGAGGTTCGAGTAGGCCTTGTCGAGCATGTCGCCGGAAATGTCGCTGCCGTAGATCTGCAGGTCCTTGCGTGATGATTGCGCGGCGTGTTTTGCATCGAGTGCCGCGCCTTTCAGCTTTTGCCACGCGTTTACATCGTATTGCTTGAGCTTTTCGAAGCCGAAACGACGTTCGACGCCCGGCGCAATGTTCAGCGCGACTTGCGCGGCTTCGGCGAGGAAGGTGCCGCTGCCGCACATCGGGTCGAATAGCGGCGTGCCCGGCGTCCAGCCGGTGAGGCGCAAGATGCCTGCCGCGAGGTTTTCACGTAGTGGAGCTGCGCCCTTGTCCAGGCGCCAGCCGCGTTTGAAGAGCGGGTCGCCGGAGGTATCGATGTAAAGCGTGCATTCGTTGATGGTGAGGAACGCGAAGACGCGGACGTCGGGTTGGGCGGTATCGACGCTCGGACGATTGCCCGTCAATTCGCGCAGGCGGTCGCAAACAGCGTCTTTCACGCGCAAGGTCGCGAATTCCAGGCTGCGCAGGGGCGATTTGATGGCGGTGATATCGACGCGAATGGTTTCATTCGGCGAGAACCACTTTTCCCATTGTTGCTGGTAAGCGAGCTCGTAGATGTCGTGTTCGCTTCTGTACGGGCCGTGTGCGAGCTTGAGCAACACGCGGCTCGCGATGCGCGAGTGCAGGTTCGCCGCCATGCCGGCCGCCCACGAGCCGCGGAAATGCACGCCGCCCGGGACTTCCTTGCCGGTGCGAAATTGCGAGCCTTCTACATGCTTCGCTCCGATTTCGGCGAGTTCGGCCGCCAGCGGCGCCTCGAGACCGCGCGGGCATGGGACAAACCAGTCGAAAAGGAAAGTAGTGGCCATGGGGCGGTGCTTTTTAGGGGAATCGAAGGGGGATATTGTACGCGGGGGCGCAACCAAAGCTGATAACTCGGGCGCATTCCCGGCCGTTATGCCTGGCGTCCCTGCAAAACACGGATAGCCTAAAGACCACTTATTTGCCGCAGGGGATAGAAATGTTCCCGCGTCGCTCTTTTGACCCGTCGTGGTGAACGCGTTTGCGCTCGATCAAAGTCAACGCGCGTCCCCGGATCAAATCAACAATTTGTGACAGGGTATTTGCTCGGTCCGTGCAAAACTCGGATTTTTTACCGAGGCGTGACAACGATGACAAGTCCAACAAGATCAACACGAATAATTCTTGCCGCAGATGCATCGCGTGTGCGCTATACGCGCCGTCAACCCCGACTATCGCCGAGGGCAATACGCCGTTTTGTGATTTCTGCCACCGCCTTGGTTTGCCTTATGCCCGTAGGCTACGTTCACGCTGCTGTCGTGAATTACAGCTATGACGCTCTTGGTCGGTTGACGAAAGCCGACTACAGCGGTGATATGACTGCGACGATCGCCTACGAATACGACGAGACGGGGAATTGGACGTTAGTGACGGCCACTAGAACGACGCCATAGATGTCGACTTGAGCTTCGCAAGTATTTAATGGGCGATCGTAAAATATAATAATTAGGAATACATATGAGATTATACAAAGGGGCACAGCTTATCGGTGTTTGGTTCGCGTTGTTTTCTGCGAATGCTTCGGTTGTCGCGCAAAGTGCGATTGCAGTGGACGGTGCGCCGAAAACCATCCCACTCGTCAACGTTGGCAAATCGGTTAATGCCGGTGGCAATGGAAAAGACGGGCTGTTTCAGCAGAGCAGCACCAATATTCTCCCTGGTAAGAAAGTAACGCTGACGCCGGGTCGGTTTGCGTTGCTCTCCTCTTCAGCCGATTCACCAATTACGGGTGATCCCGAGGCGCAAGCATCGCAGATGCAATCCGGGCCGCCGAGTAGCACCCTTCGCGCAGACATGCCACCGGTTAGTGCCGAGGACTCCCAGCGAGCGCGAGCTTCACGGGTCTTCCCGGCTCACCTCAATGAGGGGGCCTCGATCGGGCCAGCTAGCGACAGCGGTCACCTCAAGGCCTCAGGCATCACAGGCGATACAAACGCTCGTGGGCCTGCATCCATAACTGAACTCGCACGTTCCCTCAGGAACAATCCTGATCTGATCTATCAATACGTTCGAAACAACGTCGAGTATTACCCGATCTTCGGCGTACAAAAGGGCGCGCTTGGGGCAGTGCTGGACAATCAGGGGACGGCTCACGACCAGGCCACGCTGATGGTTGAATTGTTGCGAGCGTCCGGAATAGAGGCGGCATATATAC